>CAYWLQ010000081.1:8038-24487 GCA_964458775.1 uncultured Myxococcales bacterium
CACGGGTCTACCCAATAGGGTTTTCGAAATTTAATTTTCAGAGCATTGTTGGGTGCTTTGTCAATCGTTAGAGTTACAGTGTTGTTTTCGGGCAAATCTGCTTTTAGGTCGATTTTCAGACCTCGATTGGTCCAGTCTAGAGTGGAGCTGATGTAGGTGTTAATCCAAAGGTCTTTGGAATCATGATAATAGAGGCTGTCGTCCAACTTCATAAAATTTTCCATGCCGGTACCGGTGCAGCACCAAAAAGAGTTGGTTGCTGTTCCGAACATCTTAAAGCCGCCGGTAGCCATGGGTTTAAAATAAGTTGTCATTCCTGTTTCAGGGTTAATAGATGCCAAAATTTCGTTGATGAAATTACGTTCATAGTAGTCGGAGTACTTGATGTCTCCTGTTACCATAAAAAGTTTTCTCGACAGCTTGAGCATGTTGTAGGCGTTACAGGTTTCGTTATTGGTATTGTCTCTTTGAGCGTTAAGCTTATTAGGGTCTCTAAAGTGCTCGTCTTGACTGTTGCCGCCGGTCACGTAGGTATGGTTATTCAGAACGATGTTCCAAAACTGCTCAGCTGAGGTACGGTAGAATTGAGCTTCTTGGCCCAGTGTTCTGTAGCGGTTAATTGCTCCTATGAATTTCGGTATGGTGGTATTGGCGTGTTTGCCCGGCAACACGTTTTGTCCTTGAGAGGTCCTATCGAAAAGGCCGCCGGACCAATCTTCATCAAAGATTTTTGCAGCTTCCAAATGATTTGACTTTTGAGTGGCACCATACAGTTGGTACAACACATCGTTCATTCCGCCGTATTCTACTCCCAAAACTGATCGCCTCAGATTTTGATCCCACTTTGAGACTCGATTAAAAATCCAATCTCCCAGCTTGCCGGCTACCTCCAGAGCGGTGCTGTTTTCGCTAAACAAATAGCTGTCTAAAATTCCGGCGAGGAGTTTGTGCATGTTATACCAAGGAACAAAAGTAGTTACGCTGTTTTTTCCTTCCACGGAGTCAAAGTGAGTTTCTCGTGAACCGTAGATAAAGCCGGTGCCTATTGCGTCTTGGTATTTCTTGAGTTCTCCTATCGTATAATCAATTTTTGCCTTTACCTCTGCTGCACGACTAGCATTTTCTAAATGAAGCTGCTTGTAGGCCCTAGACATGGCTGACAGCCAGTGTCCCAAGGTGTGGCTGCGCAAATGAAAACCTCCGGCAGATGCTTCCCATCCTCCGTAAGTATTTACCCTGGTTGTATCGGGGTCGATTCCCTCTGAAACCGCTTTGACGGCTGCCATAAGTCGGTCGGGATCCAGCGACATGATGTAGTTAAGCTCAGCTGTAAACAAGCTGTTAACATACTCGTTGGTAATAACAACCTTGTCTATAGGAAACTCAACCAGCGTTTGATTGGGATTCAATGGATCGGTATCTTCGATAAAGTCGGTATCAGTATCAATTTCTGTATCACCGTCTGCATCAGAATCCGTGTCAGAATCCGTGTCAGAATCCGTGTCAGAATCCGTGTCAGAATCCGTGTCAGTATCGCTGTCAGTGTCGGTGTCAGAATCGGTGTCGGAATCCGTGTCAGAGTCAGAGTCAGTGTCAGTGTCAGTGTCAGTGTCAGTGTCGGAGTCAGAATCCGTGTCAGTGTCAGTGTCACTATCTGTGTCTGCATCGGAGTCAGAGTCAGTGTCGGAGTCAGCATCTGTGTCATTATCAGCATCAGCGTCACTGTCAGCATCTGTGTCACTGTCGGCATCTGAGTCGCTATCATTATCAGCATCTGTGTCAGTATCGGTATCAGAATCGCTGTCTGCATCAGCGTCTGAGATGCCGGTATCAACATCAGTGTCATTTAGTTCATTGTCTTTGTCGGATTGGTTGCACATGGACAACAACATTAGAGGTAATAGTATAATTGCCCAATGAATCCAAAACCTGAAATTCATCATAAACAACTCCTTCTTATTAAAATGAGCAAAACTTTTTGCATTGCTTCAGAACTGCTCCACAAGGTGAAAGTGGAGCATTCGAAAAAAAACGGGCGGATGAGTTTATAAATAAATAAACAATATCGGTAGATTCTATAACGTGAAACCAATTTTTACAGTATTTTATAAACATTTGAATATTTGTAAAAATATCGGCAACTGCAAGATGCCGTCTATTTTAAGATATAGTTATATCTGATGAATTCGTACGGCACTTTTCAAGAAAGGAAAACCGTTTATGAAACCAAAGGCACGAAGGATTGGAATACTGATTGCAGCTTTTGGGCTATTTGCTTCCGGTTGTTCAAACGATAACAAGGAAGATGTAGGAACTGACGGCAGCTCTGATGCGGATGCAGATGCGGACAACGATGCGGATGCTGATTCTGACGCAGATGCCGATGCAGATTCTGATTGCGGACGGCCTATAGGTTCATGCTCTGCTCCTTCAACTACAGTATCCGAAGTAGAGGTCGGTGTTCAGGTAACCGGCTACGGTAGAGAGGGAGATACCGAGCCGTTTCCCATGGCTTTGGCGGCTATGCCTTCCGGCGGAACGCGACTTGCGTGGCTCGGTACAGATCAAAAGGTTTATGTTGCGCAGCTTGACTGTAATGATCGTCTTATTCCTAATACAACCTTTAGCTTTCCCGCTGTAAATCTTCAGGATATCTATGCAGATGACGAGGGAGGGGTGCTGCTTCTCACCAGAGATGCAACCAACGGAGGTGTTGATAATTGCGGAAACGGTAGACTTTGCGGAGGATCATCAAGTCCTTGTCGAACAATGTGGATGCTGCGTTATAATAATTCCGGTACGGTTGAGTGGGAGACGCAGGTAACCAATCTTAGTGACAGTCTTGCCGGTTACGATAACGGAGCTCGATTTGTGTGGTGGTATCAGCATCACGGACGCATAGCTTTTGACGGCAGCAATTATGCAGCTTATTTCTGTATTGCCATTACTGTAAACAATGGAAACTGTGTAGACATACACGAAGGAGACCGTATGCAGGTTGTGGCATCGAACGGATCGCCGGTAAGACATCCCGATGCTTTTGAAGTAGGGTGCAGTCACAGCTGGGGCACTAGAATTGTTTGGGATCCCAGGGCAGGGCGTTTTGTTATGGTTTGTGTAACGGACAACATGTGCAGAATTGCCCAGCCGAGTCCGTATCGAACCGTTGCCGAAGGAGAGTGTGACGGAACGTTGTTCGGAGGAGATTTGGTACTTTCGTCAGAATCGGGCTACTGGACAGCCTGGAGCCAGGGAGAACAAATACGTTTGGAACGATTCGAGGGTAATGATCCTTCAAATCTGACAATCAGCAATGCCGGAGCATCGCGCCATCCGCATCTGGTCAGCTACGGAACAAAAAATATGCTGTTAGCCTGGGAATCGGATTCCGGGATTAGAGCTCAAGTTAGAAACGCAGGTGACGGTTCAACAATAGGAAATGAGTTTTCAATTGATGTTCCCGATCACGACTTCTTCTCTTTTAAAGCCTATCCCGACGGCAGCGTAGCAGTGCCGGCTTCGGGAAGCTCTAGTACCTCAATTCGAATAGCTCGTGTAAATCCTTGTAATTAAGTTTCATCTAAGAAGTTCTTTTTCGGGTCGGAGGAATTGGTCTTTTCATTAGCTTTGTAATTTCGAAGTATCTTGTGAAGCACTTGACCGCAGAGTGCAAAACAAACTGCACCGGAAACGGAAGCGACGACAAGTGAAAAAACGGTGTCTCTGTTTTCAAGAGAGATGTCTGCAAATTGAAAACCGAAATAGCCTCCGCATAGGGTTCCTGCAAGTATACAGATAACCGTACCTGCTGTTCGATTCGGCAAAACAGACGCAAGTCCGGATGCCGCTCCCGTGAGAATTCCGGCAGGAAGAAGCGTACTCGCAAAAACTACAACGTACAGCAACAAGTATAAGGGAAATACGATCAAAATACCGAGTCCTGCGAGAATACCGTCGGTTGCAGCAGCAACAGATGGTGTGACAACTGCAAAGCCGATAATAGCTAGGACAATACCGGCAGCGGCTCCAATTGTAATAGACAACAGTATGCGACTAATCATGGGTAATGTTAATATTGCTTATTTTAAAAACCATAGCAAGAAGACTGTTGCTGCTTAGTCTAATACCTAAAAATTTTCATACCACGCTCATCAGGACACACCGAATAGCATTAAAAAGTCTTTCTAAGAGTTATTCTTTCTTGCAACCGGGTTGCATTATATAATCGTTATATAGTATTTCCTCATCAGGTTAGACGGTTTATGTAATGCTGAACAAAAGGAATAAACATTGTCAATTCTTGAACAGACCGGACATCGTTTCAGTAATCTTGTACGAGAAAGAAATCTTTTTGATTTAGAGGTAACCCTGTTGGCTAAGCCGTTAACACCGGAAGAGGCTATCGGAATACCTGGAAGACGAGATTTTCCAATAATTATCGGCAAAGAACGTATTATCGAAGCGACTTTTATGAATTCTAGAGGTCATGCATTCACTGACTCGCCGCGTGAATTTGTAGGTACTCTTGCTGAGGTCATGGAGCTGCCTTTTACCTCTAATCAGAATCGAGCGATTTATATTGCTACACTCAACGCAGTGCTAAGTTACCTTGGCATGGTTAGCGGAACAGTTCATTGCAAAGACGATGAACCCGAAATTTGCGGCAAAGAGATTGCCCGATACATTCTCGAGCACTATGGTACGGTTTCTGTTGGTCTCATTGGTTTAAATCCCGCAATTCTGGACCATCTTGTTCAAGCGCTTGGTGCTGATCGCGTCAGGATTGTGGACCTTTGCCGCGATAACATCGGACGACAGTTTTTTGGAGTGGAAGTGTGGGACGGAGTCAATCGAGCACTAGAACTGATAGAATTGTCGGATGTCGTGCTCTGTACCGGAACCACTTTGCAGAATGGAACCTTTGACGACATATGGTCAGCTATAGGGGCAAATAACAAGCACGGAATGTTATTTGGTGTTACTGCTGCCGGTATTTGTGAACTATCCGGAATAAAGCGAATTTGCCCGTGTGGAAGAGAAAAGTAGAATTTGTGCTATTGTTTATACCCCAAAATCGATGTCATCCGAGCATCACGAGATCAATGAATTTAAATTGTTAATCAACGCTTGCGTTGTGAAATCGGTCATCTGCAGCTGTACGATCAGTTTTGCTTTGTGCAAACCAGCCGGCAGCTGCCGAGGGATATGAATCAAACTCTGCAACATACGGTTTGATATCGATGAGAGGTGTTTTGTCAAGAATGTCAATGCCTTCAACCTGTAACAAATTGTTTTCTCGTTTTAACAATCGCACAGCTGTCATACCGATGGGACTTGGCCTGCATGGAGAACGCGTGGCAAACAAACCGTGCAACTTGGTATCACGATAGGGAATTATCTGAGGTTTATAAGAACAGACACGATCAAAATAGTATATTAGCCAAACTCGCTCAAAACCTTCTATATCTAAAAGCGATTCTTCATATTGTTTGTAAATAACAACTGTGCCTTTAGCATTAGCGGCATAGACAGATTGAATGGGTGTTCCTTCCGCAGCTGAAAAAGGCGAGTGTATAATGCCGATTGTTTGTATATTAAAAGAATAACTCATATTTACTTATTAGATCATGGGAGAACCAATATCAACGGATAGTTGAAAAAACGAACCGACAAAGAACATCTATAGATCCTGTCGGCATAGGTGTATTCATTGCCTACAATAGAATTATCTTGTAATGATCAACTTATGAATATGCAGCATAATACAAACAAACAGATAACAGTTGTTATACTTAGTAAATCTTTAAGTGCTGAAATATCACCATTATCAAAAACTTTAGCTGAAATACTTCCATGTGCAGTTTCTATTGTAGTCGGTCAACAAACAACAAAGGCATCGAATCAAAAGATTTTTTTTGAGCAAGAAACAGATTTTGATAGTGTTAAAAACAAATTTGCAAAATACAAATACCTCATCATAGAAAGCCGATCAGTTTTAAATAATAATTTGCCGGAATTGTATATTATCCAAGATTCATTGTTTGATAGCATAGAAACATTAAAAATACCTGGGCAAGACCAATCTATTATTCGAAGCGATCAGCTGATACCGCAAAGAGAGCAATATTCATTAGCACAAAGACTTGAAATAGAGCTTAGAACAGTACGTGCTATTATTTGGCTTAGCGGAGCGCGTCCCGAACCCATATCCGGGATTATTTTAAAAGGCGGAAAAAGCTCAAGGATGGGTTGTGACAAGAGTTTGTTAGAAATTGAAGGAATTCCTCTCATTAAAAGAATTTATAATTTCTTTGCGGGCATTACGGATGAAGTATTATTGAGTCTGGCACTGGGAGATACTTTTTCAATGCCGAATACCAAAATTGTGTCAGACCTTGAGGCGAATAGAGGTCCTCTTATGGGTATCTATTCTTCACTTTCATCCATTAGAACCTCAAGAGCTTTTATTTTAGCATGTGACATACCATATATAAATCCATGGATAGTTAGGCAACTTTTGTATTATAGTGATGAGTATCAAATCGTTGTACCGTCATTTAAAAAGGGGAGAGCAGAGCCTCTCTTTGGTATATATCACTCTAGTGTTGCTAATATTGCCAAACAACTTCTGGATAGCGGGGTTTCAAAGATTTCGGCTTTGTTTGATCTTTGTAATACCAAAATATTGTATTTTCCTGACATTGACTGGTATCACAACCTCAACACGAGGGAAGACTATGAAAAATTGGCAAATCGAAAAATATGATAACAGTATTGAGGCTGAAGTTGCTGTTGAAACCGACATTGTAAGGGTAGAAGACGCTTCTGTTTCTATAGAACGTGTGTCAATAGCAAACGAGGTAGCAATAAGACTGGTTGTGAACGGTGTTGAAACAACCACTTTTTTTGCAACCCCTTCTTTTATAAAAGAGCTTTGTATAGGTTTTCTTTTTACCTCAGGAAGAATAGAGAAAATATCGGATATTGTGGATTATAAGTTGGATAAGCAACAGTGGAAAGCTGAGGTGATAACAAGCAGCCTCCTTGATTTTAAAATAGACCCAGGAAGAGTTTGTAGTACCGATAGAAAAACAATAAAACGAGATCGTGTCAGTTCAAACCTTCGTATATCTGCAAGCCGCGTTATTGAAATGATGAGCAGTCTACAAAATTGCAAAGTCGGCGGTGTCCATATAGCTGCTCTTGGAATAGACGGCCAAATACCGAAGCATCATTTCTGTGACATTGGAAGACATAATGCAGTGGATAAAGCAATAGGGAGCGGTTTGCTTAATAACGTTGACTTCTCAAACAGCGTTATTGTTAGTTCCGGGCGAACCTCTTCGGAAATGCTATTTAAAACGATAAATGCGGGCATTCCCATTTCGATTGCTCGCAAAGCGCCTACTAATCAGACCCTATTATGTGCAAGCGAAATGGGTATTACAGTGGTCGGTTTTGTCCGTGAAAACTCATTTTCGATTTACACCAACAGCGAACGAATCGATTCTTCATATATAATGAGGAATAACAAAACGTGTTGAGGAGATTTATGATTAATTTTAACGAAGCCTATAATATTATGATTGATTCTGCATTGGATGTTAAAACTGAAAGAGTTCCTCTTTTTCAATGTCCGGGCAGAGTTCTAATGGAGGATGTTTATACCGATGTATCAATGCCGCCGTTTGACAGATCTGCGATGGATGGATTTGCATGTCGTCGTGAGGATTTGGATACTCCCTTAGAGGTTATAGAAATTATTCAAGCCGGTTATGTCCCGTTGAAAGAGATCGGAAAAGGGCAATGCTCCAAAATCATGACCGGCGCAAAAGTACCCAAGGGCGCAGACATGGTAGTAATGTTGGAACACACCAAAACGGAAAACAATCGTATTATTGTTGTAAATCGAAATTCTCCAACCAACATTCGATTTGAGGGGGAAGACCTTCGAAAAGGTGATCTTGCGTTGAGAAAGGGAACCTGTATAGGTTCAGGAGAGACAGCTGTTCTCGCTTCAGTGGGTTGTGCTGACCCGCTTGTTTCAAAGAAGCCTCGTGTAGGCATTATCGCTACAGGCAGCGAGCTGGTAGAGCCGCATTGTCTTCCTAACGAGGTTCAACTCAGAAACTCAAATAGTGTACAACTCTATTCTCAAACCAAAAGCGCAGGAGCCGAGCCGACCTATTACGGCATTGCACCTGATGACAAGACAGCTTTGGCACAAGTAGTTACGCATGCTATGAAAGAAAGCGATATTGTTATTCTATCCGGCGGTGTATCTATGGGAGACTATGATTTTGTATCTGAAATCTTGACGTTACTTGATGTAAAAATTCTATTTGAGAAAATTGCACAAAAACCGGGAAAACCTACGGTCTTTGGTGTTTCCAATGATTGTTGTTTCTTTGGTTTACCCGGGAATCCGGTTTCTTCTTTTGTTGTTTTTGAATTAATGGTTAGGCCGTTTCTTGCAAAATGCATGGGGCGTGAATATGATTTTTTTAAGATTAGAGCTAAAGCAGCAAAGGCTGTTCATCGAAAAAAAACCAGTTTGTTAGAAACAATTCCTGCAAAACTAACTTCTGACGGCAGAGTTGAACCAAGTACATATCACGGTTCAGGACACATACATGCTTTCACATCGTCCGATGCCTTAATACAATTTCAGATAGGCATTGACTGCATAGAAGAGAACCAAGAAATAGATGTTATTCTTCTTCCTAAAAATAATGTTTGAGCATTAATAGCGGCAGCCTATTTGATGCAATAGCTCCTTGCTATGCTGCAAGTATTACTCGTAGTCGAGCCTTGACGGAGATGTGGTTTTCTTACCTAAAATCACTATATATGAATACGATTACTAAATAAAAATAGGGATTCTAATAAAAATAAATCTTCATATTAGAACATAAATAAATAGTTGAATAGAAAATGACATGGAGGGAAGCAAGGATTAGGGTCTGGCTTGTCTTTCGAATCCTTTGCCTAGAGATATACCGTCAGATATTTTCTCTACTTTTATCGCGCATGCTTTGTATTCCGGGGTTTCTGTTACATTGTCATATGCACTATTTGTTAGAATATTAGCATGTGCTTCGTGGAAGTGAAATGCGCACCAACATACACCTTTGGCTGACCTGTCGGTAACCCATGCTTTTAGATTCATTGAACCTCTGCGGCTGCTTGCTTTTACCAAATCACCGGTTTTGATGTTCATTTCTTTTGCGTCAGCAGGACTTATTTCGAGTAGTTCTTCCGGGAAAAGTTTATCCAGTCCGACACAGTTCCTTGTTTGAGTAGCAGTATGATAATGCCACAGTCTTCTACCGGTTGAAAGAACCAACGGGTATTCGGCGTCAGGTTGTTCAGCCGGCGGACGATAGTCGGTCCGGCTAAACAGACCCTTGCCTCTCGTGAAATTACCATTCAAATGCATAATGGGAGTTCCGGGGTGTTCGACGGTCGGACAAGGCCATTGAAGACCGATGTTTTCAATTCTTGAATATGTAATGCCGGCCATGCTTGTAGCTGTACTTCGCATATCTTCCCAAACAGCTTCAGCAGAGGTAAATTTCAGGTCGACTCCCAGTCTCTTTCCAAGCTCCTGAAGCATCCACCATGACGGTCTTGCTTCACCCGGAGGATTTACTGCTTTTCTGGTTCGCTGTACACGTCTTTCAAGATTTGTGTAGGTACCCTCGTCTTCATTGAAGCAAACGTCCGGCAGGATTACATCTGCATAGGGTGTAGTGATATTGGGGAAAATGTCGACCGCTACAAAAAATTCGAGGGCTTCTATTTCTTTAATTGTTTTGGCCATGTGAGGCTCTGTTTGTACAGTATTGTCTCCTATACAAAACAAGATTTTTGTAACCCCTTCCACAGCTTTGTGAAGCATCGTGGGTATTTTGTAGCCGGGTTTTGTTGACAGTCCGGTTACTCCCCAAGCCTTTTCCATTTTTGCTGCGACCTTCGGATCATCTACCGCTTGATAATTGTGATGAACATTTGGTAGCGCACCCATATCACAAGCGCCTTGAACATTGTTTTGGCCGCGAAGAGGATTGACTCCACAACCCGGTTTTCCTATGTGTCCCAAAACCATTTGTAGATTGGCGATAGTTTTTACATTATCGGTACCGCAGGTATGTTCTGTAATGCCTAATGTATAAAGAATATTAACCTTCTTGGCGGTTCCAAGAATACGGGCAACTTCGCGCATTGTTTCTGGCGGAACTCCGCATAGTTTAGAAGCAGCCTCTACATTGTACGGTTCTACCCACTTCTTTATATCATTTGGGTTTTCTGTGTGTTCAAGCATGAATTTTTCATCATGCCATCCATTTTTTATAATTTCGTTTATCAGTCCGTTGAGGAAAGGTACATCAGTGCCTACCCGATGCTGGACGTAAAGATTTGCCCAACGAGTCAAGTCAATCCTTCTGGGATCGCAAACTATCAACGTTGCGCCGTTTTTGGCTGCCCTCTTTACATAGTAAGAAACCACTGGATGCGCTTCGGTCATATTTGACCCGATTACAAACAATACTTCGCCTTTAAGTATATCTTCAATGGAGTTGGTTGCGGCTCCGCTGCCGAAGGCTGTTGCCAGACCGGCTACTGTAGGTGCATGACAGGTTCGAGCGCAGTGATCAACATTGTTAGTTTTAATAACGGCTCTGGTAAATTTAGAAATAGCATAGTTGTTTTCATTGGTAATGCGACCGGATCCGAGTGCAGAGAAACAATCAGGACCGTGTTTATCAACAATCTCTTTGATACGTGAGGCTGTGTAGTCAAGTGCCTCTTCCCATGAAACCTCAACATGCTTTCCGTTTTTCTTTATCAACGGTTTTGTCAGACGATTTGGGCTTGCATGAAACTCATATCCGAATCTTCCCTTGACGCATAGCATACCGTCGTTGGGAGCAACTTCTCGACCGTCAACCGACATGACTTTGTTTTGAGATTCATCTACATTTAGGGTTAATTGACATCCGACGCCGCAATACGGACAGGTGGTATTGACTTTCTTTTGCTTAGAACTTCTTCCCTTTCCGATTGCTTTTTTGTCAATAATGGCTCCTACAGGGCAAAGTTGTCGGCATTCACCGCATTGCACACATGTTGAATCAGCCATTGGACTGTCTATGTCGCATATTACCTTCGCAGTATGACCGCGCCAACTCATATCTAAAACTTCGTTTACAACAGTGTTTTGACAAGCATCTACACATCGGCCGCACAAGATGCATTTTCGTCTATCAATAACCAGCATTTCACTGGAACTATCAATTTCCGGCGTAGGAGAATCTATGATGAAAGACGGTACTTCTATTCCCAAATCATAGGCAGCATCCTGTAATTCACAGTGTCCGTTCTGCTCACAGGCAAGGCAGTTATGCTCACCGTTTGACAGAAGCATATTAACTATCATTTTCCTTGCTGCCAGGACTCTCGGACTGTCGGTTGAAACAACCATTCCATCTCGTGCTGCAGTGGTACAAGCAGTATTGAGTACTCGTGAATTTTCAAGTTCAACCACACAAATTCTGCATCGTCCCGTTGCACCGGTTTTTCTGTGATAACAAAGAGATGGGATTTTTATTCCGTTTTCTCTTGCTACTTGTAGTAACGTGGATCCTTCTCTAAATTCTACAGTTTTCCCGTTTATAGTTATTGACACTGGTTACCTCCATTTTCAGCAAGACTATTCATGTCAAAGTTTGAATTGTGTTTATCTGACAAATAATGTGTTTCCCTAATTTGTATAATATTAGTTAATTTTAACTAAAAAAGTAATGAAGATTAAAGTATGACAATAGAATGTATGTCAAGGTTTTCAGTATCATTTTTTGTTTATTTTGAACGGTTTGAATCGTTTGAGTATTCTAGGCATTGAAAAAATAGTAAAATTTGTAAATTGCCCAATGAATAGCTTGAAAGCAAAGTATAATTTGTGAGATACGCATTAGAAAATGATCGGTTTAGTTTTTGGATTGCAAACCAGCCTAATAGTAAAGGAGAATTATGATGAAATCTGTCAAAGACATACTTGCTGATGCTATAGATCGAGAGATAGAAGCATATGAGTTCTATAAGCAAGTCTCCGAGCGAGTTGCAGATCCGACAGTTAAGCAAATGTTTAACACCCTTTCACAAGAAGAGTTAGGACATCGGGACTTTTTAAAGAACTGTTTTGCAGATGCAGACCTAATAACAAAAATTCCCTCGGTTCCGGACTATAAGGTTTCAGAATCCACAGTTGCTCCTGAATTATCTATTGAAATGAAACCTGTTGATGCAATTGCGCTTGCCATGAAAAAAGAACAGGAAGCGGCTGAATTCTATACGCAGCTTGCTAAGTCTTCTAATGATGTGTCTTTTAAGACAACATTTGAGGGATTGGCACGAATGGAATTATCCCATAAAGCAGCGATGGAAAATGCATTCGTAAATATTGGATATCCTGAAGTATTCTAGCATGCCTTAATATCAAGCTACTGTGGTTTCAGGTAAAGAAATTACATAAGCGAAAGAGCAATTACCGGAGTCGGTAAGGTGCAATGACGAGCAAGATAGGGTTATTGCGAGAAGAAACAACCTAGCTGAAGAAGAGAAGGGGTCTTGAGTTATGTAATGAATTTGCCTGACACTAGGATTGGTAAATGACTTATCTATATGAGTTCTTGGCTGATTGACCATTTTCCGTCGGCAAATGTAAACTGCTCCGCATGTAGGCTTTCTGCAGTTCCTTCAGAACTAATTAGTATATCGGCAAGATTCAATACCTCTTTGCAGCTTTTTTTTATAATATTATTGTCTTTATTTTTTACAATTACGAAGACTCCGGGATGGAAAACATGTCGCAACGAGTTGGACTCACAGATAGTAGCTGTATTTTGTGGAATTTTTTCTAAAAGTGCTTGTAAGCCGATTTCCAGGGATTGTTTTTTTACTCTTAGCCAATAAACACCGGATGCGCCGGCTGATAACATACGCATTGTATCCTTACCATTGCCGAACTCCGTTTCCTCGCTGATACAGTAGTTGTCTGTAAATGATCGGCATGCTCCGCACGTATCATTACCTCTTGGGCAGCCGGTTTGTAATCCTGACTCGGTAACGGTTGTAACTTTAACACCTATAACGGACTGAGTTTTTGCAATTCGTTTAATAATCTCACAAGCAAGAGTTGTTTTTCCGACATTGCGACCGGCTGCACCTATTAACAATATGTTCGGCACATTAATCATAAGAATTAACTATCAACAAATTGCATTTATAACAAGCGGGGAGTTGTCGGGAGTTGTCGGTAATTCCAAAATATAAAAACAGTCAGTTTCTTTTATGTTTCTTCGTTCATTAGAAAAACAGAATGAGGGGGAATGTAAAGTTGTACATGTCCGTTTTCTTGAATTGTGATATCAGAAGTATAGGTCTTGTGAACCTCAACCTTGAATAGAATACCGAAACATTCAATCGATAATAATTGGGTAAATATTGTATCTCTTATCTCTATTATTTGAGCTTGAAAAGTGTTTTCCGAAGTATCTTCTTTGGGCACTAGCTTTAAATGGTTAGCACGAATTCCGGCAATCATTTGCTTTTTTAAAGGGGAGCTTTTAGCTGCTTTAAAAACAAGATTATTGGATTTCAGCAATACAAAATCAAGTCCTTCTTCAAGAACAGTAACCTGAAAGATGTTTTTACAATTTGTTATTTTTGCGGCAGTAGTATTGGCAGGACGATGAATGATATCGTCTTTGGTTCCCAACTGAAAACACTTACCCTGGTTAATTATTAGTAGATTATCACAAATTCGATAAGCCTCATCTATATTGTGCGTTACAAAAACAACAACGCCGTCATAGTTCTCTTGGATAATTGACATGAGTTCTTTTTCCAGCAGTACCTTTAGATGATTATCCATTGCGGAAAAAGGTTCATCCAGAAGTAACAAATCCGGTTTTCTGATCATGGTTCTAGCTAGAGCAACTCTTTGTTTTTGACCTCCTGAAAGCTGTGACGGATAGCGGTTTGCCATGCCTGTTAGCTGCATTCGTTCAATCATCTCATTTGTTTTTATGTTTCTTGTGTTTCTATCGATATCTGAAAGACTGTATGAAATATTCTTTCTCACTGAAAGATGCGGAAACAGTGCAGCGTTTTGAAAGACATAACCGATGTTTCTTCTTCTCGTTAAAATATTAATGTGGTCTTTTGATGAAAACAAGACTCTATCGTTTAGTATAATCTCGCCGTTATCCGGAGAGATAAGTCCTGCCAGACATTTCAAGGTCATTGTTTTGCCGCAACCGGAGGGACCGAAAATGCCGAGAACTCCCTTTTCGGCTACAAAGTCTAAAGAAAGTTTAAAATTTCCGACTTGCTTTTCAATCGATGCTTTCAGCACTCAGATTCCTTTTATGTTATTCTTTCTTTCCAAAAAGCCGATGACAAAGAGGACAATAAAGGCAGTACCGGTCATTACGGCAACCAATAGGTTAACCATGTCAGTGTTCCCAGATTGAAGAGAATCGTAAATCGCAATAGGCATGGTCAATGTTTTTTCCGGTATGCTGCCGGATACCATTAATGTAGCACCAAAGTCACCTAAAGCTCTAGCAAAGGCCATTGTGACTCCCGCCATGACACCACGCCAAGCAATAGGTATTACAACGGTCAAAAAAATATTGATCTCTCCTCTGCCCAAAAGCCTTGCCGCATTTAGATAGTCCTCGTCAACCTCCATAAAGGCGGCTCTTGATGACCTAATGAGAAAAGGTACTGAAACTATGGATGCTGCTATAATCGCACCTGTAGGTGTAAATATGATCATAATATTAAAGTTTTTTTCTAAAAAAGACCCGATCATAGACTGTCGTCCTAGTAATACAAGTAAGTAGTATCCCAAAACAGTCGGCGGTAATATGATAGGTAAGTTTGTTAAGTTATCTATTAGACGTGCAAGCCCGGTTTTATTCCTGCTTAGAAAATAGGCGATAGGAATGCCTATACAAAATGCTACTATAGAAGCGGAAAAAGCTACTTTTAAAGAAAGATAAAGAGGAAATAAATCAACACTATTCATTTGTATTTAATTGGGTACGATATATCCGAATTTGAGCATAATTTCTCTTCCGCGGTCAGTTTGTAAAAAATGAATAAATTTGAGAGCCAAATCTCGCTGCTTTGATGATGTAAGAACGGCAGCGGCATGTCGAATAGGTTGATAGGCGGATTCATCCAGCAAAGTAAAATTTTGCTTTGCATCGTCTCGTAGTGAAAGCGAAATGAATCCGGCATCTGCGTTATGAGTGTTTACATATGATAACGTCTCTGTAATGTTTTTTCCATAGACCAACTTGGGTTGTAGTTGTTCCCATAGTCCCGCCGAGATTATAGCTTGTTTGGCAGCTGTACCGTACGCAGCATGTTCCGGACTGGCTATGGCAACTTTTCTTATTTCAGGTTTTAGTAAATCCGATATACTTGTTGCTTTTATGGAAGACTCTTTTAAGGTAATAAGACCTAGTTTTCCAACCGCATAAATAGTCTTTGTATCTTTGGCAAGAAAATCGGCGCTGACCAATTCCTCAACAAACTTTTCCTCTGCTGAGGCAAATAGATCAAAAGGCGCACCGTTGCGTATTTGTTGGGCCAATGTTCCTGCTGAAGCGAAACTATAGGTCAATGTGCAGTTGTTTTCGGTTTCAAACAAAGGTTTTATTTCTTTAAAAACCAATGTGAGACCGGCCGCTGCTCCAACTGTTAACTCAATCGGTTTGGGCGGTTCCGATGGCAAAGTGGATTGTATGGAAACCGGAGGATTGGAAGAATTGGACGAATCACGGCATCCGAATGTTACCCAAAGCAGAATTGTACTGATTATAATAGTCTTAGTTTTCAGCATAATTGTGTAGCCATGGTTACAACTACTGCGATACGAATTTGTATCAGTTTTTAACGTCATATGTGGTAACCCCGCGGTTGTTTATATTGTGATTGGCACAGTCATGCGTTTCACGTCGCCTGTATATCATAATGGAACTGTTGATACAATTGAAACTCAAAGGTTTCCTGTTAATTGTCTAACGTCAAAGTCAGAAATCCAATCAGAAAACCGCCGAAAAAGATTGTACATTATACGTTCCAATATACGTTCCAAATTTTAACTCGGGATTAAAACCCTGGGCAATATTCCGCCGCACCATTGGGTACGGAGGCAATTAAAAAAACAACATGCGTTCCAACAAAAATTGAATAAATCGGAAAATATTTTTAATTTTTTACGAATAATAGGAAAGAAGGAAAATCCACCTAATGGGATTTTCTAAATGACGAAGGTAAGCCGCAAAGCGGCGACGGAATAAAGCCTGGGGTTTCAACCCCATAAGCGCTAAGTTGTTTTGTTGACATCAACCAATTAAAATGATACAGTTT
>CAYWLQ010000082.1:0-24399 GCA_964458775.1 uncultured Myxococcales bacterium
GAGGGGGTAGGTGTTTCAATCCACGCGCCCCGTGCGGGGCGCGACGGGGGTACTCCGGAGAAGACACCAAAGTTACAGCGTTTCAATCCACGCGCCCCGTGCGGGGCGCGACCATCGTACTGAGTACGTCCAAAAGCCCTGTAACCCTTGTTTCAATCCACGCGCCCCGTGCGGGGCGCGACCAATAGTCTTGCTACCATCTCGCAAAATACGATTGTTTCAATCCACGCGCCCCGTGCGGGGCGCGACATCACGTCACCGGCTGGTCAATTCGAAACACTTAAGTTTCAATCCACGCGCCCCGTGCGGGGCGCGACCGGCAGCTAAGCGCATTGTAGCATTTAGATTAGGAGTTTCAATCCACGCGCCCCGTGCGGGGCGCGACTCTTCTATTATATATCAAATAGAAATCTCGTCTAGAGGTCCATTTTCCGCTAACCTTATAAATTGATTTTCAAAGACCTTCTTTCTCTGCACGGTTTTATTCCGCACAAAACGTCAACTGTGCAATTTTACAAATTTTTTATGTCTTCGCTAACCTCTTTACCGTTTTATGTCTGCTTGAGGTTAGCATTAGACAAAATGCACCTCATCTGGACTTAGAATCTTCTTTGCTCCGTGGTGTTCAATACGTTTATGCCAGTTTGCTCCCAAAAAATAAAACCTTAAAGAATCTGTTTCTGAATTGTACTGATTTAACAAGCGATTTTTCAGTGTTTCCCACTGCCCTGGATCTACTTCGCACTCAAATACCGAATACTGAACTCTTCTGCCAAAATCCAAGCAATGTTCGGCAATTTTTCTAAGACGTTTTCTTCCATCAGGTGTTTCTGTCGATACATCATAGGAAACAACTACCATCATTGTTCATCACCTCCATAAATAGGCCGGATAGAAGTCAATGTCGCCTCTTATATGTCTTGCCAACAGCATAGCTTGCACATGAAACAGCATTCCAATTTTTACTTTTTCTTTTATTATCGGATGAACTACCTCGTCCTGTTTTCTATTCTGATACTCAGACAGAATGAGTTTCTTCAACTTCTCACCAACTAAGACAGCACTGTTTTCTTCGAACTTAAAATCTTCGGTTTTAACTTGTTGGAGATTGATCATCGATAAAACCAATCTGTCTGCGAGTACAGATCTAAACTCCTCCATTATGTCAAGTCCCAAACTTTGTCGTCCGGGTCTGTCACGATGAAGAAATCCCACATATGGGTCAAGTCCAACTCCTTCCAATGCCGACACGCAGTCTTGATTCATTATCGCATATACAAATGAAAGCATAGCATTCACCGGATCTTTAGGTGGACGCCGGTTTCTGCCGCCAAATATAAAAGTGTCTTTCTGTTGAACTATTAGGTGATTAAAAACCCTAAAATAGCAACGTGCTGCTTCTCCTTCAAAACCTCTTAATTCATCCAAGTCTTGTGATGATGAGACCTTCTTCATAATAAAATACAGCTCTCCTATAGCAGCTCTTAGCTCTGTTAGATTGGAGGACTGAGGATTGTTTCTAAGTGCTCTCTGAATAACTGATCGACTATTGGATACTTTTGCTCCTACAATGTAGCGAACAATATCAACCGAAGACTCTTTACTGTCGGCCCATCGATATTGTTCTCTACGCAAGAGCACGTTACCGGATTTCGGTCCTTGAATTCGAGCAAGGAATCTGCCGTAGGAACTAAAAAAAACAATACCTATACCAAGTTTGGCACAATGATGCATGAATGAGGGACTCATATTTACACGGCCGAAACAATAGATATTGGAAAGCGCAAGCAACGGAAGCTGAAGTGCAGGTTTCTTTTCAATCTCTACCACAAGGGTTTCTCTTTTTTTGTGTATATAAGCACCATCCGTTGTAACAAAAAGAGTGTTGAGTAGTTTTTTCATAGCTCTTCCTGAAACAGAATATCCTCATATCGTTTACGCTTGATAGATGAAAACCATTTGGGATTGCAATTGTCGATGAGTGAGCAATTCTCACACTTAGGCCCGAATTCTGGAGGCGGAGTTCGCCCCGATTCCACCAGTTCATGCAGTTGTTTGGTCAATGATATCGTGCGTTCGCGAAGCGTAAGATCAAATACAATAGGATGCCGCCTTCGCCTTTCACCATAGAACAGTGCACCTTCAGGAATGTTAGTATTAAGCTGCTCTTCCAGACAGAGTGCTTGTGCGCATAGTTGTACTTCGTCTGATCCGTCTCTAATCGGCTTTCCTTTTTTGTATTCAACTGGATACGGTATCCATCGACCAGGCTGATCTTTTATTAGAATTCCAAATTCTTCTTGTACATCGTAATGAAATTCGACGATGTCAGTCTGTCCTATTAAACCGAGATGGTAGGAAACAAGTCGTAAGGCCCTGGAGATACGAATCTCTTTTCTCTGTTCTGAAATTGGCGAGTGGGCCTTTTCATGCATAATTTCGCCAAGCGTTGTAAGGCGATTCTCAGACCATTGTTGTTCGATATGAATCAACGCACATCTGCGCTTGCAATAAACCAAATGATGCAGCGCGGAAATCATTACCATGTTGTCTTCGTCATACATTAGAGCTTTACAATAAGTTCAACATTATCAGGTTTTTCAGCTTTGTTAACCACAATTTCATAGTCTGTGAAAGCGCGTGTGGGACCCCGCGTTTCTTTCTTTTTTACGGAAATAAGGTCGAACAACTTATGTGCTGGAGCATTTCCAAGTGCTGTAGAGTGTTTGAAAACAAATAGTTTTCGAGCATTCATCTTTCCACGAGCCGCTGAATGATCATGGTCATACATGTTAATGAGTGATTCCCAGAGCGCATCAAGATCTTCTTCAGAAAATCCGGTTTTGTCAGCATAATGGGCAGAGACATATCCTTCTGCGCGATAAAGTCCGTATGGCACTATCGATTTTCGCCCCATTGTGCGCTCTTTCTCTAAATCTTTTTCGTTGGTGACTGCCATACGTGTAATGCTGATTTCATTCGGCATAATCGTATCAATGCTTGTTGCAAAGTTGAGCTGAACTGGACCTCTTACTTGACCGCAGTTAACTTCTGTTGTCATTACAGCTCCAAATGCACGAACATCGTAGAAGTTGGCGCACATCCATGCTGTAAGTTCATTTGCTTTCTTCTCATCTTTAGGAAGCTTCTTTGCTTCAGATTCTATTCCTAATGCTTTGTAAGCAAGTGTGTTATTGCGATTCAGAACCGCCTTTTCCTTAACATAAATATTCCATCCCATTGTGCCATTTTTTGATATTTCAATGTAGTTTCGGATTTTACGTTTCAAACAAACATCGGTCACAATACCATGTGAGGTCTCTGGATCAATCCGCGGTAGGTTCCCTGCATCTGGATCACCATTGGGATTTCCGTTTTCTACATCAAACAAATACACAAACTCATATCGGTTTTGAATACTGGTCATTACTATCTCCTATGTTTATATGGATCTATTCGTTAGATCCTGTATTATCATTTGTTGTTTCAATTTCTCGCTTCTCAAAAAAGTTCTGATACTGATGATAGTATCCAATCGCGAAGAGCCCTTGGTCTTCCAAATTAAAATAACTTGGAAACGAATTAATATTTGCAATAATAGACTGAATGACCTTCTGTAAATTGACAGCGCGGCCAGCTTTTTCGGATTTTAATTTCTTATGATGATTCTGACTGAGTCGAATCAACATAGGAAACGTCACTGATGGATGTGTTGACGCAGAAGCAAAAAACTTGTCTTTAATCGACGAGTTAATCTTGCCTTCCGCGCTTTCTTCCTGAACCTTTTCTAACACTGCAAACAACCGGCCCAAAAGATAGGCCACATCTGTTCTTTCTTTGTCTAGTGACACACTAACCTCCTTATTATAATTTCTGATCAAAATTGCCTTAATGAGTGCACATTTAAAATAGTTAGTATTCTTTTCCGCTCTAATTCGTTCCATCAGAATACTGAGAAGCGATAGAGGATAAGGGTTGCCTTTTAAAATTGCATTCATAAATGGACCTGCAAGATTGAATGGAATATCTTTCTCTTCACGAAACTTCTTATTGGGATAAAGAACGGCGGTTTCAAGCAACAATGCTTTTGCTACTGGATACTTCGGTTGCGAGTCAAACTGTTTCTCAATTTCAATTTGTTTAAAATGACGGGATATCATTTGACTGATGTTTTTGACTGTATTGACATACCAAAAGCGAATAGAAATTCGCGCACGATTTGGTGAAATACCAAGAATATAGAATTTTTGAAATGGATCAATATCCGTCGGCATTTTGCCCTTATTGACGGACTCTAAATAGACACAAACATCTTTTGAGAATCCATCATCTTGTTGAGGTGCAAGAAGCCCAAAGAATATGTCTTCGAACGCAGTATCTTTTTCTGCCCAAAATACAACTGCGGTATCAGCGATTTTTATCCTTTGCCTATTTGTAGTTAGCAGCATATTCAAAACAGTTGTATATGCAAACGCTGCTCTCTCGCTGATTGGTGAATTGTAGCTTTGTGTCTTTCGATATGATTCATATGCGGATTCATTGAATCCTACTATTGCGCTGCTAGGCTGTGCACCAATTGTTGAGCCCTTGATAGGTGGATGAACTCGAGCGATTGTTGAACTACATCCTTCTATTAAACAGATTCCCTTGACAATATCTGTTGTAGTTTTCTGAGCCCAAAATTCTCTAAGCGATTTTACATTGTGCAAATACCTAGGAGAACATCCCTTAACCAATATTTGAAAAGCAACATTTTTCCCAATAATCTCTTCGCAATTTTGGAACGAACCAAAGAAAGAAGGATCCCAGCTTTCAAGGAATTTAACAAGCGCAAATAGTTCCTTATTATCAATCTGCTTTGCAACATCTGAGTGGAATTGCTTAAATGTTTGGTGTTTCAGTTTGGTTTTTTCTGTTATTCCCCATTTGTTCCCAATCGTATTTGGGCTGTCTACAGCAGCTACGCCAAACACATATTCTGCATTATCCCAAAGAAATGCTGCCTTGATTCCCTTTTTCTGGACAGCAGGCACATCAAGGATTGACGGCTGCTTCTTTTTTCCGCCGGAGTCTTGAATGTCATCAATCTGAATGAGTCTTCCATTTTCATCCAAAACAACCACATAATGTATTTTTTCGTTGCTAAATCCCTGCTTTGGAAGATCAAAACCGCTGTCAACTAGCCTGTCATAGTATTTTACTAATTCCTGAAGGATCATCGTCTAACCTCCTCACTATTTGGATGAGGTATGTCAATGCATCCCGCTTTCATCACCGCACGGAAAAACATTGGATAGATATCGGAAGTCTTTTTATTTTTAAGCGGGAAATCCATGTCATACAACATCCATCCTAGGTCACGGTCTTCTTGAACAGCACTTGGCAGTTCTCCTTCTGCAAGATCGAAGAAAACAGCAAACTCGCGGCAACCAAAATATGGCTGATTGAAGCATTGCCCGGAACGCGCACGCCGTTTAAAAATATCAAGATGCTTTCCTTCATTCTCTCCATCTTTTTCTGTAGGTTCAAAGTGTGCCTCAATGATATAGGCAACGTCCTTTAGTATCATGGCTGCTCGTTGTTGACGGTCAACTTCTATGAAGAGTTCAAGCTCCTTTGTTGGATCTTTCATTGCTGCAGTGATTTTGTTCGCTGGAATTTTCGATGCCACCTCATTTCGCCGAATATTTTCAAACTTAACGGGCTTTAGAACATGAATTTTGTCAATGACCCACCGTATGGAAGGCTTCCAGTAGATCGCCTCTAAAATTCCCCTGGCAGCAGATGGCGTCATTACATCGTAACTGACCCTCTCCACTTTCATTTCAGGCCGAGTGAAGCAAGCACGCTCGCCCCAGACTTTCAACTTGATCCCATATCCCATAAAACCTCCTTATCCACACGCTCTTGTAAAGCGCGACTTTGCGACTAAACGATTAATGCAGCCGTGTCATAGTTCAGGCTCTGTTTTGTATTCAGCCCTATATTCGAATCGTATAGTTTTTCATTGGTCAGTAGAAATGTCGACTTATCGCCAAAGAGGTCATTAAGAACGCCGGCCGTCCAAAGCTCGTTGAATACCTCTTTTCGTACCTGAACAATATATCGTTGAAGCTTCCGAAGAAGATAGCGGTCTGGATATTTTGAAGTCTTCAATTGATCACAAATTTTCTTCCCTTCCCGCCATGGAATAATAACACTAAGGGTATTGCTCTCTATTAAACAGTAGTTTGAAAAAACTTTGCGAAACGGAAAATTGAGATTCGGGTTTACATCTTCATTAAGCAACTGAATAATTTTATGTCGATCTAGTTCATTAGCTCCATCCCTTTTCCAGTAAAACGATTTGAAATAGTCATTAACAGCATTCAAGGAAAGAATATCTTCTTGATGCAGTTGGATAGCCTTGTTTCCTTCATCTGCACTCTGACGAAGAATGCCTGATGGTGGTCTATTCTCAAAATGAACCACAAAAACGCGGCCTCCTTCAGCCAGTTTTCCCTCTCGATTGCACCGTCCTGCCGCCTGGGCAATGGAGTCAATACCGGCCTCAGCGCGGAATACCACAGGAAAATCAACATCCACACCGGCCTCTATGAGCTGTGTGCTAACCACACGACAGAGCGCGCCTGAGGAGAGTCGCTCTCGGATCCTTTTGAATATAGTTGTCCTATGATCGGCGCACATAAACGTGCTTAAATGAAAGTGTCCTTCCACACTGCCAATACTCTGATATAGTTCCATAGCTTCCCGTCGCGTATTAACAATACACAGCACCTGTTTGTTAGCCTTCAGTCTTTGAGATAATTGCTCGATGCTAAGTGTTTCGTCCAAATCTGTTACATGTACTCTTCTAAATTTGTCATAAAGTGCGTTAGGGTCTGAGATGATCTCTCGCACGTTTTCAAGACCATAATCAAAATCTTCTGTCCTATTCAACGCCGGTTGCGTTGCGGTGCAGAGCACTACAGTGCATCCAAATCTAAAGACCAATTCTTGCATGACACGAAGGGTCGGTCTCAAGTAGTCAGGTGATAGCATTTGAGCCTCATCGATAACAATTACGCTATTTACGACATTGTGAAGCTTTCTGCATTTTGACGGCTTATAGGCAAACAGTGATTCGAATAACTGCACATTCGTAGTGACAATAACAGGCGCATCCCAGTTTTCAGAGGCCAATTTCTTTTGATAGTTTCTATCATCAAGATCAATATTGGAATGGTGCTCAAGTACAATGTCTTCACCAAGTGCTTGGCGAAACACCTCTGCATTCTGCTCAATAATACTTGTAAATGGAATAGCGTAGATTATTCGAGATTTGTTGAATTTTGCGGCGTGAGCCAAAGCAAATGCCATAGATGACAGTGTTTTCCCTCCGCCGGTCGGAACGGTAAGTGAAAAGAAGCCGGGGCTCTGTTCAGCTGATTTTAGACACTCAAACAGTATGTTTGCTCTCTCACGAGCAATATTCTTGTTACTTTTCCCTTGTGAAATATGTTCAATGTAAGCGTTTAGTCGACTTAGAAGGCCTTCAAAGTTCTTTGGTTGTTTTCGCAAGTCGGACTTATCCGGTGACATGTAGGCTTCCGTATCCAAGAAATCAGCATCCACCAGACACGAGAAAAGCATCCTAATTAGAAACGAAATTGAGAAACCATCCACTTTGGAATATGAATGACTAATAATATCTTCCGGCAATATCGTATCAGGTAAATCAATTTGCAAGGAAGCATAGCCAGTTTGAAATTCATCAAGTACACGTCTCAGTCGAGCAGTTAGACAACTGTCTTCATCACTTAGGCCGTCGGGAAGTCCGCCGTGATGGCCGGCAACGCAGTAAGCAAGTATTTTTCCCAACTTAGAATATCTTGAAAGAAGATATTGCGCTCCCGAATCTGAATGGGCTGCTGCAGGAACTGATTTGTCGGCATATCGATCCGCTTCAAAACCCGAAAGAATTCTTATCTTTTTTTGAAACTCCTCAGATGCTTTACCAGCATCATGAATGAGCCCAAGAATCATCCCCAGTTTCTCAGCTCCGAAATCCGCTGTCCATTCTTCAACAAGCCTTCGCGTCCCCTCCAAATGCTCCTTCAACAGATGCGGCTCATCCCATTCATCACTATTCGGTTTCTTCCTAACATGAGCAATCAAATCCATACATCCCCGCCTTTACTTAACCGCACAAAATCACACCGAAAATCAGTTCGGTTGTTTTGTGCGTTTTCTCAAATTCGCTGTTGTTCCGCTATATACTGTCTATCAACATATTCACCTTACTTTATTTGAATGGACAGATCCACTGCTTCGGTCTGTTTTATTGCTAAAAAAATTTTCCAATCCGTCCATCAACCATAATCATACCACAACCATAGGACACTATCTGTCCTATGCTTCATTTTTTTATTCCTCAATTTTTTCGACAACTTAACCATACCCCAAAAACGGACCTTGTCCAATTTTAAATTTTGACGATAGATTTTTTTGTCATTTTATTACAGACATAACCTTCGAACATTCGCTCCTAATTCTGTGGGGATTGACGAGTTTTATTGTTTATTCTTAACCATCTTGTCGTGGGCGTTGCTGTTTTGTCAGAACTTGTGAAATTGAGGCAGCACAATTTCCGGCGAAACGTCGATTTCGTCGCCTTGCGTACGCTCCAACAGATCATCGATGATGCGTACCGGCGACCACGGACGCCCGATCTCACCCACCTCCACTGTAAGACTTGCTGTTCTAACCGCCGCGCCCACAAGCGCGGTCAGGATGAACGACTGACGTCGTTAAGCCCGGAGGGTTTTGAGGTTTACTATTGCCGGTATTTTTTTTGCTGCTCTTTAGGCTTTGCGGTAGTGACCGGCAAAACGATCATTCCAATTATATCCGGAACAAAGCAGAATATACAAAATTTGTTTACTCTCTTCAGTCCGGCTATTATTATCTTAGAAACGGTTTAGCGGGTTTAATATCTGTAAAATCTATATTTTGAAAAACAGTTTGTTTAAGGAGGAAAAATGTCAGTCCATATCAATTTAAACGTGCGATACCTTATGCTGATATGCGCGTTCAATGCACTTCATTCCTGTGGCAATTCTAATGAATCAAAAGAATCTACAGATAGCGCAGATAGCGCTTCGGAAAGCGACGCAGATACCGACGCAGACACTGACACAGACACTGACTCAGACACTGACACAGACACTGACGCAGATACCGACGCAGATACCGACGCAGATACCGACGCAGATACCGACGCAGACACTGACGCAGATACCGACACAGATACCGACGCAGATACCGACGCAGATACTGATACTGACACAGATACTGATACTGACACAGATACTGATACTGACACAGATACGGATACTGACACGGACACAGATACAGATGTTGATACGGATACAGATACTGATACTGATACTGACACGGACGCTGATGCAGATGCAGACGCAGACGCCGATGCTGATGCAGACGCTGATGCAGATGCAGACGCTGATGCAGATGCAGATGCTGATACAGACACTGACACCGATACCGATACCGACACCGATACCGACACCGATACCGACACCGATACTGATACCGACACCGATACCGATACCGATACTGATACTGATACTGATACTGATACTGATACTGATACCGATACAGATACTGACACCGATACTGACACTGATACAGATACTGACACCGATACTGACACCGATACTGATACTGATACTGACACCGATACTGATACTGATACTGACACCGATACTGACACCGATACTGATACCGATAGCGATGCCGGTCATTCTCCCGGCTGCAATACAACATCGTCGATTTCAAGCGGACGGGGTTTGACTATTGATGTCAACGGATCTCAACGTACTTATAACCTTCAACTTCCCAACGACTACGATAATAGCCGTCCGCACAGACTGATAATGGCATATCACTATCTAGGTGCTAATGCGGACTTGGTGTCAAATGAAAACTACTACGGTCTTTGGGGCCTTTCTGAGGGAAGTACAATTTTTGTTGCACCTCAAGGTAAAGATAATGCCTGGAGAAATAGCGACGGAAGCGATGTTGAATTTTCTCGACAACTCATTTCGTTAATGGAAAACGAATTCTGCATTGACCGCTCTAAAATCTTCTGTGAAGGCTTCAGTATGGGCGGTTCGATGTCATATGCCATGGCGTGTGCAATGGGAGACGTGGTTCGCGCAGTTGCGGTGCATTCAGGAGGTCCCATGAGCGGTTGTGTCAATCCGCATGACAAACCGGTAGCCTATTTTATGACCCACGGTATCAATGACAGCGTGTGCACTTACCCGGGATACGGAGTTCCCCAGATAGAGGATTTTGCAATTATTAACGGGTGTACCCTCCGGAGTATGCCGGTACCGACAGACCCAAGCGGGATGAATCCTGCATGTATAGATTATGCAGACTGCGACCCCGGGTATCCTGCAAGAGCCTGCATTTTTGTTGGTGACCATACACCGAAACCTGGAGGAAATGAAAGCTGGGTTCCTGGAGAAACCTGGCAATTCTTCTCTCAGTTCTGATTTGTTTTGATAGCGATTATCTTTTTCCTTATTTAAAGCATAGGCAGGAACGCGGACCAATGGCAGTCCATCGTCGCTCTGAACAATCACGATGTGTCCTCATTTACGGAAAGCTTTACTAAATCATAATTAGAGTTGTCAGAAAATAGTCTAGAATAAAAATAATAACAAAACCGTGCACAACGGCTTGGGTGGTTGCCTGCCCTACTCCGGCAGCTCCCCCTTTGGCGAAAAACCCTTTTCTACAGGCGATGACACTTACAAAAAATCCTAGAATAGTTACTTTTATCATTCCTCCGAAAATATCCTCAGGATCAACCCAATCGGCAATTATGTCCAAGAATACACCGGGGTCCAGTTGGTATATCTCAACTCCTATAATCCATGATCCTCCGAGACCTATAAAGTTAAACAAGACGCATAAAAGCGGTGCCATTATAGTACATGAGATAACTCTCGGCGCTACTAGGTATTGAATAGGACTGATCCCCATGGTGGTTAGAGCATCAATCTGATCGGTTACTCTCATGGTTCCAAGCTCTGTCGCCATTGCGGAACCCGCTCGCGCCGTTAGGAGCAGTGCTGTAAATACCGGAGCAAACTCCCTTGTCAAACCGATACCTACAAGTCCTCCTACCATGCTTTCTGCCCCGAACATTTTTAGGCCGATAACACTCTGAAGTGTAAAAACTGCCCCGGTAAATCCTCCTACCAAAAAAATAATAAATACTGTTCCTACTCCCACAAAATACATAGAGTCCAAATAGACTTTTACGCGATAAGGGGGACGAAAAGCCCACATTATAACTTGTAAAGTCAGTATCGTAATCTCCCCTATTTCCTGAAACAGCATCATCGGGTAGAAGACTATTCTACGAAGAATGCGAACTATCAGAGATGCGCCAAAATCATCCATATCAACCATTCTTCCTTGTTTAACTTTTATCAACCATGCCGAGTTACTCATTCGACGGCAAGGTAATTCGGAAAATAGAACCGCCGCCTATACGGTCGACTACTTCAATAGTGCCGCGATGCTCATCTATTATTCTTCGACATAGCGCAAGTCCTAATCCCAAACCTCTTTCCCTTGTACTAAAAAACGGCTCAAATATCTTCTTCTTGTATTCCTCTGCAATTCCGCTTCCGCTATCGCGTATTTCAATTATTGTTTTCCCTAGGTCTCTAAAAGCGGCGATTTCTATTTTGTCGCCTGCCTC
This sequence comes from uncultured Myxococcales bacterium, assembly GCA_964458775.1. Taxonomy (GTDB): domain Bacteria; phylum Myxococcota_A; class Polyangia; order JAAYKL01; family JAAYKL01; genus CAYWLQ01. Next base: position 11,783 of record CAYWLQ010000082.1, read on the forward strand.
CGTTGCCTGCACCGCATTTTGAAGAAGGTTTATCAACACTTGTTTTATATGCGATACATCTGCTTTGTAAATTATGCTTTCTTCTAAAGATACTTCTATTGAACGCTCTGAAGCCTCTTCGTCAAGAAGGAATGCTCGTACGGTTTCTTGTATCACAACAGTCAGGTCAATCTCCTCGCCTACTGCTTTTCTCGGTCTGGCATAATCCAACATATCATTAACAAGATACTCTAAACGAAATATTTCGCGATTGACAATATCCAATAAAGAACGATCTTCTTCACCCAAATTTGTATTGGCCGAGAGTATTTGAAAAGCACCGGACATAGCTCCCAGCGGATTCCTGATTTCGTGGGCAAGGCTGGCTGCCAGCTCTCCCAGTGCAGCCAGACGCCGTGATTTCTCCAAGGCGGATTCTAATTTTCGAATTTCAGTCAAATCCGAAAACATTACAATAAATCCACGTATTTCCTTTTCTGCTGTAGAAAGCGGCGCGATGATATACTCAATGGGTAGTCGTTCTCCGCCCACTCGAAGAGCACTTCCGTATCCTCTGGAACGCATCTTATTTGAGTGAATTAACTGTTTGTCCAAATCAGGCAGATGTTCGGATAGTTTTTTTCCTTCTATATCAGAATACTGTGAGCCTAGCATTTCAAGTCCGCATGGGTTAACGGTAAGAGTCTTTCCTGTTATGTCCGTTGTCGCAATACCGACAGTAAGTTGACTTACAATATCACCGTGAAGCTGAGCTAGATCCGCACGCTTAATTCTTTCAATGCGAAGCCCCTCACCTGTCCTCTCAAGACGAGTAACCAATGAGCTTACCAAATAAGCAACTAGAAAAAGTGCTCCGATATTTATGCTGAGAAAATAAATGAAAGTTTTCAGCGGCAATACAGTTTCGGGTTGATCCGGCAAATTAGACACAATACCGGTTTGCATTGAGATGCCCAAGCACAGAATAACAATCGCGGCACCCAAAGCACAATGATAGGCTGCACGTCCGCCTAAAACTACTGCCCATACAATAACCCACAGATCAAACAAAGCGGAGAAGCCTGAATCGATACCTCCTGTAGCATACGTAATTGCCCCCCACAAAACCAAATCCAGTGCCAGTTGGACCTGCGCCAAAACTCCGATGGCGATTTTGGTCTTGTACCAAACAGCATAAATAATAGTTGTAAGATAGGTTGTTGCTATTAAGGACAGCAAAAATCTGGCAGACGGACTTGATAAGGTTTCCGAGGAACGATAGTTAAGCGCAAAAGTCGCACTGAGAAGTGCCGTAATAAGAGATACTCTTAACAGCATTACCCACAATAGACGTCTTTGTATTGTAAGGTCAGCTAAATCTTGTGCGCCAACGGACTGATTTTCAGGTCCGGACATTGCAGCCGGCATTGTATCCCCTAACTCTTGATCGCATCGGCCATGGTAAACACAGGAAGATACATGGCGATAACCATTCCGCCTACAAGACCGCCGATGACTACCATCATGAGAGGTTCCAGCATACTGGTCAGTCCGGCCACGGCTACATCAACCTCCTCGTCATAGAAATCAGCAATTTTTACACACATTACATCCAATGCGCCGGTTTCTTCTCCCACCGCTATCATTTGAACCACCATGCCCGGAAAAACTCCTGCTTCCTTAAGAGGTTCGGCAATGTTGCGACCTTCGGAAATACGATCTCTTGCAAACATAATGGCTCGTTCGATAACAACGTTTCCTGCTGCTTTAGCAACAGTATTAAGTGCATCTAAAATAGGAACACCTGAGGATAACAACGTACCCAATGTTCTGGTAAACCTAGCAACGGCAATTTTTTTAATTACGGGTCCGACAACAGGTAAAACCAAAAAGAGTTGGTGCATAAATCGTTTTCCCTGTTTGCTTTTATAAAACATTATGTATCCGGCAATAATCATTCCCAGTACTGCAAAGATATATAGAAACTGCTCACCAAAAGCTCGACTTAGATCCACCACAAATTGTGTAGGTGCCGGCAAAGCATCCGCTGCTCCAAAATCCGCAAACATCCCTTCAAATGTAGGTATAACCCACTTAAGCATGACTGTAATGATAACTATTGTAATGACCAGAATCGCAGTGGGATACATCATAGCACTTTTAATACGCCGTTGCAGACGTTCCTTTTTCTCAACATACTCTGCAAGACGTCGCATTATTATATCGAGAATACCGCCTACTTCTCCCGCTCCGACCAAGGCCACAAAAAGTTCATCAAAAATCTTCGGATATTTTGCAAGAGATTCTGAAAGCGTCAGTCCGCTTTCCACATGTCCCTTTATTTCGATTAACTTCTGACCGAACCATTTATTTTCACTTTGAGCGCCCAAAATCTCAAGACACTTAACCAACGGCAATCCTGCATCCACCATGGTCGCAAACTGTCTGGTAAAAGTCTTTAAGTCCTTGGTGGTAGCCTTGCCGCCGAAATTCAACTCAATTCTAAGCGGTGCTTTCTTTACTGAGACAGGAGTTAGTCCTTGGTCCTTCAGTTTTTTGTTAGCTAGGTCCAAGTTTTGAGCAACTAGAACACCCTTGACTGTTTCCCCGGACCGTTTTTTTGCTTCGTATTTGAATTCGGGCATCTATTTTTTCTCATTAGTACAAGGACTATACAATCCTTGATATTTAGTTTACTCCTCAAATCAGCTCCAGGTCAAAATTGACGACACAAAATATCGCTGACAATTAAACACGAGAAGGATTTCCATCGGATACCATCGTTCTTAATTCTTCCGGATCAGGACTTCTTCCAAATGCTTCTTCCAAAGTAATCAATCTCTTTGAAAGCAAATGATATAGTGATTGATTAAAGGTTATCATGCCGTGCTTTCCTTGCCCTGTCTGCATCTGAGAATAAATCTGATGAAGCTTGTTTTCTCTGATGAGATTTCTTATCGCTGCATTCGGCAATAAAACCTCGCAAGCAACAACTCGACCGGGTGTTCCGGCTTTGGGAAGCAGGTTCTGGGTAACTATGCCTTCCAGCACAAAAGACAACTGGGCTCGTACCTGTGAATGCTGATGAGCGGGAAACACATCTATAATGCGGTTTATCGTTTGAATGGCCGAATTGGTATGTAAAGTCGCGAAAACCAAGTGTCCGGTTTCCGAAATAGTAAGCGCAGCTTCAACTGTTTCTTTGTCTCTCATCTCTCCTACCAACACAACATCGGGGTCCTGACGCAAAATATATTTTAGAGCATCCGTAAAGCAGGCTGTATCTATGCCGATTTCACGTTGATTAACCAAACATCTCTTGTGAGGATGAAGATATTCAATCGGATCTTCTATTGTGATAATGTGTTGCCTGGCAGTTGAATTTATCCTGTCAATAATAGCTGCTAGCGTAGTAGATTTCCCAGACCCTGTCGGCCCTGTCACAAGAACCAGACCTCTAGGTCGAACTGCGAAGTCCTCAACTATTTTGGGCAATCCAAGCTCCGGAATGGTAAGGATCTTAAACGGAATAGCTCTAAATGCGCCTGCCACCGCTCCTCTTTGTACGAAGATATTGCTTCTAAACCGCGCCAGGTTTTTTACACCAAAAGACAGATCTATTTCGTTGACTTTTTCAAACCGTACTTTTTGTTCTTCTGTCAAAATTGAATAGCAAAGCTGTTTGGTCTCAACAGGAGAAAGCGGATCCATTTTCAAGGGAACCAGGCTCCCGTCAATCCTCAATTGCGGCGGAGAACCTGTAGTTATATGAAGATCTGAAGCCCCTTTTTCAATCATCGCTGTTAGAAGTTGATGTAGATTTGCCAAAGGTTTTCCTCCCTATGTTATTTCCATTTAGACTAGGTATGCACCGCAAATTTAATCTGCGGCAGTAACCCTAAGTACTTCCTCGATAGTGGTAACACCTTCGTTTACTTTTTTTAATCCTGACATTCTCAAGGTCTGCATTCCCATTCTAATCGCTTCAGCTTTGAGTTCTGCGGTAGAGCATCCCTGAAGAACAAGCTCTTTTAATTCATCTCTAAATACCATTACTTCATACAAAGCCACTCGTCCTTTGTAGCCGCTGTCATTACAGGTTGCACATCCCTTTCCCTCCATAACCTTAAAACCCGCAGCAAGTTGCGCCTCTGTTACTCCGGCTGTAATTAAAGCATCTCTAGAAATACTTGCCGGAACTCCGCAATCTTTGCATATTCTGCGTCCCAATCTCTGAGCAAGAATAAGGTTTACCGAAGCGGTTACAAGAAAGGGTTCAACACCCATATTCAACAATCTGCTTATAGTTGACGGGGCATCATTGGTGTGAAGAGTCGAAAGAACCATGTGACCTGTCAAAGCAGCCTTAACAGCTATTTCCGCTGTTTCAAAATCTCTGATCTCTCCGACCATGATAATATCGGGATCTTGCCGCAAAAAAGATCTAAGTGCCGCCGCAAAATTAAGACCTATATCTTCATGCATATGAACCTGATTTATACCGTTAAGATTGAATTCTACCGGGTCCTCTGCTGTAGAAATGTTTACATCGGCTTTGTTCAACTCAGACAGCGCAGAATACAGAGTAGTTGTCTTTCCGGAACCGGTAGGACCGGTAACCAATACCATTCCGTACGGTTGATAAATGGCAGTTTTAAAATCTTTAAGAGGATCAGGATCAAAACCTAACTTAGTCATATCTAGTTGCAAATTAGATTTATCCAATAAACGAAGTACAACCTTTTCACCGAACAAAGTGGGAAGTACTGATACACGAAAGTCCATTTCGCGCCCCTTTCCCAGTTTTAGCTTTATTCGACCGTCTTGAGGAAGGCGACGCTCGGCAATATCCAACTTACTCATAATTTTTATTCGACTGATAAGCGGCCCTCTAACCTTAAAAGGAATTTTCATTTCCTCATGAAGCACACCGTCCACACGATATCTAACTCTCAAGTTCTTTTCATAAGTTTCTATATGAATATCGGAAGCACCTTTCTTAATAGCGTTTACAAGAATAAGATTTACCAATCTTACAACAGGTGCGTCTTCGCTTTGTTTTTCGAGTTCAAGAACGTTTTCGCCGCCGGCATCATCACCGTCGTGAAACTCAAACTCTGTTTCATCAAACCCGTCCATAACATCGTCATAAGACGATAGCGGTTCAGCATAATGGCGTTCCAAAACTCGTTCAATAGAAGATTCAGAAGCCACCACAGGTTCCACATTATATCCGGTCAGAAATTTAACATCGTCTATAGCATTGAGATTGGTAGGATCAACCATTGCGACAACTAGTGAGTTCCCGGCTCTTGATATAGGTACTATCTTGTGGCGTTCTGCTACATCACGTTGGATTAATTCAATAATCTCAGGTTCAACTTCGTATTCGTCCAGGTCGACAGAGGGAACATTGTATTGGTTGGCAATGAACTCTGTAACCTCCAAGTCAGTTATGTATCCGAGTTTGGTTAAACTTTTCCCAAGATTCTCACCGGTGGTCTTTTGATGCTCTCTAGCTTTTTGAAGTTCCTGAATTGAAATAAGTTTTTCGCGAACCAGAAGTTCACCAAGACGATTATCGTTTGCCATCCCCAAACTCCGTTTTCAGAACAGTGCTCACATGAAGATTTCCGTCTTTTGCCCAAGCAACAAAGAACACAGCAGTTTATCGTAGTCAGGTTTCAGTCTGCCTCACAGGCTCTTATTAAGCACCGTACAATTTTAACCCTTTATGGTCTGTGTTCCATTCGCCACCCAAAAAGTATACTATTTTTTATTGGTTGTAAAATTAGGAACAGTGAACTATTTCAATTTAACGATTATTATTTGTATAAATAATTATATACAGGCCGATTTGGGAGGCAAAAAATGACAAAGACCTACTTTATTACACTATTTTGGGCTGTTTTTTCGATATGTTGTGCCTGTCAGTCAGATTGCAGTTGCCATGATAAGCCGAATGCAGATTCAGATAAAGAGAGCGATTCATCACAATCTTATGACTCAGAACTTATGGGTGAAAATCAAGCCGCAGCTAGTTTCTGTAATCCGATCACTTACACAGGAGGCACATCCGTTACCTTTAATTTGATAATCGGGGAAATAGGTGAACAGGTAATACTGAGTGCTGCCAGCGGTACATGCAGCAATAGAGTAGGACAAGCTTGTAAACTAATTCCGTCAGGAGAAAACGTTCCGACCAGTTTGCAAACCCAAGACGGAACTATATTGGCAGAGTCACCAATGCAAATTGAGCCGGGGGTGTCTTACATGTTTTCTACCAACGTCAGTGCGTTAGCAGAGGTAATGTTGGAAAAAGGTATACTACATGAAACCATGGATTGCTCTTTAATGGAGTGTCACAGACAAATGTACAATCAAACCACCTGCTCTGAAAATGATCCATGTTCTTGGACAAACAACAACTTTTGTGATGATTTTTGCGAAACCGTAATGCCTCAGGGAACCGCTTCTTTTGATGATTCTGCCGACTGCCAAAATTAAAACCGACCACAATTTATAAATGCTTCGCTATTTCCATTAAGATTGAAAAATGATATTTAGCTGTCGATGCTCTGTCTACTAAAGATACTCATCACTTACAATCGGAGACTTTGAACATGAAAGCGTGCGGCATTCTTGAATTAATCGGCAATACACCACTGATACGCCTTGACCGTTTTACCAAAGGAACAGTCTTCGCCAAAGCTGAATTTCTCAATCCCGGCGGATCTATCAAAGATAGAATAGCCAAAGCGATGATTGAAGATGCAGAACACAAAGGATTGCTCAAACCCGGCGGAACGATCATAGAAGCCACCTCCGGAAATACGGGCATCGGTTTATCCTTTGTGGGAGTAAGAAAAGGATATCGAGTGGTCATTGTAATGCCGGAAAACATGAGCATAGAAAGAAAAAAGGTAATCGCGGCTTTCGGCGGTGAGTGTCATTATACTCCTGCCAAAGAATCCCTAAACGGTTGCTTAAAAAAAGTTCAAGAACTTCACGAAAGCATACCCGACTCATGGGTGGCTAATCAGTTTGAAAACCAAGCCAATATAATGATTCACTACAACACCACAGGCCCCGAAATATGGGATCAAATGGACGGCAAGGTTGATTCTTTCGTGGCAGGCGTCGGATCGGGAGGCACCTTGGCAGGCGTAGGTAAGTTTTTAAAAGAAAAGAATCCGAATGTCAGAATAGTGGCTGTGGAACCCAAAAATGTTTCCGCTTTGCTGGGAGATGAACCGGGGTTACATCAAATTCAAGGAATAGGAGACGGTTTTATTCCGTCCGTTCTGGATGTGAGAATAATCAATCATGTGGTAGAAGTTACGGATGAAGAAGCAATAGATATGACCAGAGAGCTGACCAAAAGATGCGGTCTTTTGGTGGGAACCTCGGCAGGAGCAAATATTCAAGCCGCCCTCAAAGAAGCAGCTTTTTTAGGTTCTGACTCACGTGTAGCAACAGTGCTTCCGGATAGAGCGGAAAGATATTTCTCGACTGCCCTTCTGTAACAATAAATACGCTATAATTCTTCTAATATAGGCCTTAAAAAATTATTACATATTTGATGCCAAGCTGCCTCAGTCGTTATCCGCGAGGGCTGACGTATCTGACCTCAGGCTCCAAGTTTACGCCGAATCGATCATAAACTAGATTGCGCATGGCATTTGCCAACTGAAGCACATCTGAACATGATGCATTTCCTCTGTTGATAATAATATTGGCGTGTCGTTCAAAAACAGCTGCATCTCCGACTGACAGCTTTCGTGCGCCGACCTGATCAAGCAATAAGCCTGCGGCTGTACGACGTCTGTTCGGTTGATCAGGAGGTAGGTTTTTAAAATACGAACCAGCCGTATATGCACCGGGTAACGGATGTTTTTCTCGTCTAAGTGCAATATTGGCGTCTGCTTCGGTACGAAGAAGTTCTTTGTCACCTCTACTAAGATTAAAGACAGCTTCGGTCAGCACTGCCCTTGAAGCGAGAAGCGCTGAGTGTCTATACTCAAACTCAAACCAATCAGCGTTCTCCACTTTAATAATATCCCCGTTGTTTTGGACAACCGTCGCTGTTAAAACAATATCTCCTAAACAACGGCCGAAGCAACCGGCGTTGCCTGCCAAAGCGCCGCCCAGTGTTCCAGGTAACCCGGCAGCAAACGAAGTTCCGGACAATCCAGAAGCAACCGTTTTTTCCACAAAATCCGAGGTTTTTACCGAAGCCCCTACTGTAACGGTATTGCGTTCCTCATCAATAGACATTCCGTCCATAGTAAGCCATATTACCAAACCGTCAAAGCCTCTGTCATCAATTAGAAGATTGGTTCCTCCGCCCAAAATCAACAACGGTACATTCAAACCGAAAGCGGTATGAATCAAACCCGAAAGAGGTTCAGTCCCTGACACTTCCGCAAAGAACGAAGCCGGACCGCCGATATGAAAAGATGTATATTGAGCCAGCGATACATTTTCAAGAAGCTTAACCTCCGAAGCTTCCTGCAGCAAACGTCTAATTTGTTCTCGTCCTGTCAGAGTCCTACTCCGGTAAGACTTGTTTCAATGCAATAAGTTGCTTCTTCAGAACAATCTGTCATCAAACAAACACTAAATGCAGCCAAATCATCAACAGTATCAGCACAAGCGCCAAAAGCGCAGGCTGACAAATCAATTGTAGCCGATTTGGTTTCAGCATCCAATCCGGCCATGCAAGACAGTGCTTGTTCGGGAGTTTGAACAATGCAAACCAAAGCCCCCAAGCAGGTATTGTCCAAACCCCCCGTTTGTTCATCAGTATCCGACTCCGTGTCAGAAGGCTGCTCGTTGTCGGTTTCAGTGTCTAACGGACATTCACAAGAAGAACAACGCTCTTCCGCATCCTGACATGCAAAGACACCTATACCGACAATAGCTGCAATTGCCGACCATAAGATGCCAAGCGATATTGAACGATTGACTAACACGTTAATTAATGGGGAAGACCGCTCATACGCAGTTTACGCTTACGATTTTTAATTTTTAAACGGGCATTTTTACGAGCGCAACGATTGCGAACTTTTTTTACACTTCTTTTTTTGTGAATATACATAGTCAGTCCTTTTCTCAAATAAACAATTCAGTTGAGACGCTCTTTACCCCAACTCGCTTTTTTTTTCCACACTTTATGACAAAAATTATGACAATAAGACATATTTTCCCTAAATAATCAGGGAAAAGACATTATCTTAGTAGGATTTAGAAAACAATACCCGCCGAGTTGAAGGCTTTCCTGTTTTTATGCAGCATCCCGGTTCGGGTTCCGGACCTTGGCCGGACATGGGAATACAGCGAATGGTTACCTTGGTTTCTTCTTTTATTGCGGCTTCGGTTTCTGAGGTTCCGTCCCAGTGGCACCAGGCGAATTTGGATTCGCCTTCTTTAAATACATCCAAAAACTCATCCCAGGTATTTAAAGTAACGGTATTTGCTTCTCTTAATTTTTTGGCTCTTTCAAACAAATCAGTTTGAAATTTGTCCAGCACCGACGGAAGTTCATCGGCCAAAGAGTTAAGATTCATTTTTGCTTTTTCCTCTGCAACCCTCAGACGGGTCATTACCTCTCCGGATGCGATATCTCTTGGACCCAGCTCAATTCGAAGAGGCACTCCCTTTCGTTCCCAGTCGTAGAATTTTTCTCCCGGTCGCTTTCCGTCTCGATCATCGACAACCACATCTATTCCTTTGCTTTTAATATCTGCAAAAAGCTTGTCGGCAACAGCTACTACCTCTGCTCGCTCTTTGTCTTTGCGATATATCGGCACAATCACAGTTTGAACGGGTGCCAATTTAGGCGGCAATACCAATCCTGTATCATCGGAATGAGTCATTATAAGCCCGCCGATTAGTCTGGTGGATACCCCCCACGATGTTTGCCAAACATAGTCGGTTTGTTTTTGTTCGTTTTGAAATTTAACATCAAATGCTCGACCGAAGTTTTGTCCCAGATCGTGGCTGGTTCCGGACTGTAGTGCCTTGCCGTCCTGCATCATAGCTTCAATGCAAAAAGTTGACAGGGCTCCGGCAAATCGCTCATTAGCGGTTTTTTCGCCTCTAATAACAGGCATGGCCATTATATTCTCGGCAAAATCTCCGTATACGTGAAGCATACGATGAACTTCTTCGAGCGCCTCTTCGTGAGAAGCATGGGCGGTATGTCCCTCCTGCCATAAAAACTCAGTGGTTCTCAAAAAAATACGAGTGTGCAGCTCCCAACGCATTACATTTGCCCACTGATTGATGAGCAGAGGAAGATCTCGATATGAACCTATCCATTTTGAAAAAAAATGACCGATAATAGTTTCTGAAGTGGGTCTGACGACATATTCCTCTCCCTCAGGAAGCGGCTTTCCGCCGGCGTGGGTTACGACAGCCAACTCCGGTGCAAATCCCTCCACATGTTCAGCTTCTTTGGTAATAAAGCTTTTGGGTATCAACAGAGGGAAATAGGCATTCTTATGGCCGGTCTCTTTAAATCTGCGGTCGAGGTCTGCTTGAATTTTTTCCCAAATAGCATAGCCGTGAGGTTTTATAACCATACACCCCTTTACAACCTTAGCCTGCTCCGCCAAGTCGCCTTCGCGGATAACATCCTGATACCATTTGGGGAAATCCTCGCTTCTTGGAGTTATTTTTCCTATTTCTTCGCTCATGTCGAGTTCTTGCCTTTCTATAAGTCCGCATTCGGATACCACAACTTTTATTGTGCTGAAAGTCTCTTCATTAGCGGATACTTGGAAAAGCTTATTATATTTCTAGAAATATTCGAAATTCTCTTTATTCTTCACAAGAACCCAACTCTTTCCAATTACTATAATTCACCTCTGCGATACACTCTTCATCAATCACAAAATACCATTTATCATCGTCTTCTTGGGAAGACACGAGCTCGCAAACATGTCCGCTGATATAGATTTGTTGGCTTTGTGAATTGTATATATAACTTTCCGCTCGATAAGTTTTGTAATTGATACTACACATTCCGGTACTGAAATAGTAATTATAATTACTTACAGATACGCTTTCTGCATTATTGTAATGCTCAACTGAAAAAGATAGTGAACTATCTTGGGGTAGATTTTCGGTCAACATCCCGGACCAAGTGACTGTTGCATTTCGATGGGAACTAGATGCAAAAGGATATATATAGCTATCACTCGAATTGTCAGTATATTCAGCTTCGGACCACAGCCCATCGGTGTTTTCTCTTAGCACATGGGCAGAACGTTGATACGAATAGTTTACCCTCGATGAACCGATACTGTTGTAATATGTGTTCTCCGATAGTAAAATGTTTGCTTCAACACCTTCTGCATTACAGTCAGCTTTGACTGCGCACTTCTCACTTGCATCACAGGCTGTAAGGCAGCTCGGATTGATCGATTTAGCAATTTGTTGCCAAGCCTGCTCTCTGAGCATATTTGATTGCCCGGTATTTTTGAAACTCTTTGCGTCTTCAATAGAAAGCGTATCCGCTGTGCATTTTTCCCGGTCAAACAAGTCGCATTTACCGTTATCCGACTTCACGAGTAAGCCATAGGATTTGAGATTACCTTTTTCCTTGTCCATTCTGGCTGCATACACAGCTTTTGTATTTGGAGTCATGTCAATGCGTATTCCATCATTTACGTTTTTTACATAGCGTGATTCATTGAGATCTTCGGTTATAACGATGATGTCGTTTTCTGTTTCAACAATTTGTTTGGGAAGTTTTCCTGCCGCCTTTACCCATTGAAAGGTTCCGTCTGCCCTAAAATGAACAACATATGCTGTATCATCCAAGGAAATATGATCATTGAATCGAGTAAAACCTTTTGTGTTTTGTGCTGAAAGAACTACGGTATCATCCGTGCTGATAAGCAGATCTTTTATCGTTCGTGCTCTATGCACGGCAATTCTTGTAAACGAGTCGTCATAAACAGCAATTCTGGTATCAAAAACATTATTACGAAGATCGGGAGTTTGGTTTTCTTCGTCACTAAAGAATATCGGTATTTCGCTGCTAAAAAAAATTGTAAGATTACCGTTTAGAAAAAAGGTTCTGATAAAGGTTTCAATATAGTAGTAACTGAATTCTACATACATCATCCTTTTTGTGTTAAGCAAAGCTCCGTCATAGTTAAATCGAGCAGCAAAAACTTCTGTTCTTGAGCTCTCAAAGAAAAAAGTCTGAGCGACATCCCCGCTTCCGACAATGACGTCTGTATTTCCCAAGTTTCCATATTTGTCAATGCAGACAAAAACAACATCAAAGGCTGTTTCCTGTCTGTTCAATGCTTTTGTTTCACAAACTACAAAAGAAGAGAGCAACTGAGTAGCCCCCAAAAATTGACCGTCGAGTGTGTAACGAAGCAGTATGTGTGAATTAGGCATTCCCATAGTTGGGGAAAATTCCAAAAGTTCATCTTCACCCTCAACTGTTATGGTTTCGGAGTGTAATATCGGAATAAATATTTGATCGCCGAACTGTTTAATTTGTTTTGTAAGGCTCTCTAATATAGAAGTCATATCCACAACTCTTTGAACTTTTGAATAGCCGAGAATCGGTCGCGCAAATACCAGATGTCCGGTTTCATCATAACGAGCCAAGA
>CAYWLQ010000083.1:0-24304 GCA_964458775.1 uncultured Myxococcales bacterium
CTGACACCGATACTGACACTGACACCGATACTGACACTGACACCGATACTGATACCGATGATGATACCGATTCGGGTCAATTAGATGCAGGTTCTGACGGTGATACTGATTCAGATAGTGACACCGATACTGACACTGACACCGATACGGATACTGACACTGATACCGACACTGATACCGACACTGATACCGATACTGACACTGATACCGACACTGATACCGACACTGATACCGATACGGATACTGACACCGATACGGATACTGACACCGATACCGATACTGACACTGACACTGATACCGATACTGACACTGACACTGATACCGATACTGATACTGACACTGATACTGATACTGATACTGATACTGATTGTAATGAATTCACTGCGATTGATCTTGGCGCTGAACATGCGACTGTTTCTGTCTCCGGTAATGCATGCTTGAAAGTTACTCAATATCCCGGATCATGGATTGGAAGGATTATCGTGCAAACTCAATCAGGCGGGACAGGATATCCGGTTCCATATACTTGGACAAATTGCAGCAACGGCGGTACCAACCAATTTACTGCAGATTGGAATCAAATCGACCATTTGCCTGTAAGCACTGATTGTCCGACAGTCTTTGATCTTAACGGTTCAGATGATGATACAATAATACTAAAGTGGTGGGGAGGAGCTCCATAGATAAACGATTCTGCTTTTTTCCTCTCAGAAGATTTTTTTACAAGTCATTAATGTTAATTTGTTACTTTCAATCGTCGTTCAGACTGAAGGGAGATATTTCTCGTAATCGTGTGACTATTTCAGGAACCGTTTGCAGAATTTTGTCAACATCTTCGTTAGTATTAAAGCGTGACAAAGAAAATCTAATGGAGCCGTGTGCGTACGTAAAAGGCACTCCCATTGCTCGAAGAACATGAGAAGGTTCAAGAGAACCGGAAGTACAAGCTGAACCGGATGATGCACATATTCCGTTTTGATCCAAATACATAAGAACTGCCTCTCCCTCAACTCCTTTAAAACTGATATTACAGGTATTAGGTAAGCGGTTCTCCTTAGCCCCGTTTAGTCTGGTCCCTTCGATTTTTAACAAACCGTTTTCTAATCTATCTCTAAGAGCTCTAACTTTGGTCTGTTCTTGGTCCATATATTTGGAAGCTAATTCGCAAGCCTTTCCAAGTGCGACTATTCCAGGAACATTATGAGTACCCCCCCTTCGACCTTTTTCCTGGTGGCCGCCAATCATAAACGGTCTAAATCTTCTTCCTCGACGTACAAAAAGCGCACCGACTCCCTTGGGAGCGTGCAGCTTGTGTCCGGACAACGATAAAAGATCTATTGAGCTTTGAGACAAATTTATCGGTATCTTTCCAACCGCCTGAACCGCATCAGTATGAAACAAAGCCCCATGTTCGTGAGCAATTTTTGCTGCATCTTCTATTGGAAAAAGGGTACCCGTTTCGTTATTGGCAGCCATTATGGAAACCACCGCAACATCCGCCCCCATTGCTTCCTTCAACTCATTGAGGTCCAGTCTGCCGTACTTATCCACTGACAAAACAGTCAACTGCAAACCGTCTCTTTTTAAACGTTCAGCCGGATTCAATACTGCCGGATGTTCAACTTTTGTAGTTACAATTCGCGTTCTACCCAGACGAGAAGCTAACGCTGAATGAATAGCTGTATTATCCGACTCAGTCCCGCAGCTTGTGAAAACTATTTCCGAAGTATAAGAAGCTCCCAAAGATGCAGCAACACGTTCACGGGCTTTTTCTATTTCAGAAGAGAGATCGCTGCCAAAGCTATAGACACTGGATGGGTTTCCGTATCTCTCCAAAAAAAACGGGCGCATTTCTTCAAATACATCAGGATCTACTTGCGTAGTAGCATTATTATCTACGTAAATAAGGCGCATATTCTATAATTCCTCTGTGGTTTCAACTATTACAGAAGGATCAACAATTTCACGCAACTTTTCTTGTATCCACCCTGTAGTAAAACCGGCAGCTCTACATCCAGAACAATGTCCTACCATTCGAATGATAACGCGAACCCCGTCAATATCAACAAGCTCTAGATCGCCGCCGTCGCGCTGAAGCATTGGCCTAACCTCGTTGTCCAGAATTTCTTTGATCAAAACAATGCGTTCTAAGTTGGTCAGTTTTTTGGGAATAATTGATTTTATTTTAGGCTCTTCTTTTTGCTGACCCCACAAATTTTCCAATATTTCTTCTATTTCTCCAATACACGCACCGCATCCGCCTCCTGCCTTGGTATAATTTGTGATTTCTTCTATCGTCTTCAATTTATTTTCTATTGCAACTTTTCTAATTTTTCCTTCTGTAATACCAAAACAGCTACAAATTAATCTTCCCTCTTCAGCTTCATCATCATGGTTGACAGCTTCACCTCTGTAATCAGCAATCGCCGCTTCCAAGGCTTCCCTTCCCATCACTGAACAATGCATTTTCTCTGGAGGAAGTCCTCCAAGGGATTCTGCTATCTCTTGATTCGTTATTTTAAGAGCTTCTTCTATAGATTTCCCCTTAACCATTTCGGTTAAAATAGAAGAAGAGGCAATAGCACTGCCGCATCCGAAAGTTTGAAATTTGGCATCCAGAATTTTGTCGGTTTCGCGGTCTACTTTTATCGTTAAACTCAACGCATCACCGCATGCAATTGAACCTACACTACCGGTTCCGTCGGCGTCTTCGATTTTTCCCACGTTTTTTGGATTAAAAAAGTGGTCTTTTACCTTGTCGGTATAGTTCCATCCCATTATTATGACCTCCTTACCTTGTAAGTATAACAATACCTCAACGACAAGGAGTATAACCTTTCATTTGAATTAGGCTATAGAAGCTTTGAAAATGAAAGATTTATAAACCTATTTTGGGGACTGCTTTTTCACAATACTCTGATAGTGATCCCACAGTCTGGGTAGACTCCATTTTTCGAATTTAGCTTTTTGCGCCTCATCCTTAACTCTACCCAATACCTTCATTAGGTCTTCTATCAGCTTGTCGCGAGAGGAAAATCTGTCTTTTACCTCTTCGGCAACTTTGTGTAGCTTTAATAGCTTAGCGTTGGAAATCGTTGAAATTCCCTTATCCAAGTTCAGACGATTTTCAAACAGGTTTTCTTTGTCAAAAATCTTTTTGATTTCTTTAACCAAATTTTCTTTTGAACCAAAACGTTCTTTCACTTCTTGAAGTGGTGTCTTTTTCATGACTTACACCTTAATCGCTCTTATTGAGCGCCTAAAAGAGGACGAAATCGATATCATAGCGTCGATAGCTTCGCAAGTGAAATCGCCATCTTGAGAGGCTGTGACGGTTTCTTATACGACAATAACCGGAACGAAACAACTTATGTTAGTCTCAATTCTAAAATTGGAGTCTGTAGTATGCCGTTCTGCATGAAAAATATCCATGTGATAAGTACCGCCTGGAATAATTCCCAACTCCTCAGCTGCAGCATCAAAGTCTATAGTTCCTTCAAACGGAATATGAAGACCTCCTAAATCCATGGCTATTTTTCCATTAACAAAAATCCAAAGATCGTCATCCCCTCTAAAAGTGAACTTCTGACCTGCATAATAGGTAAAAAGAAGGTGAATTTCTGTTGTAAACAAGAAATTAAGTTGTTGATGGTTACCGTTTGGAGTAATGCCGAATCCTTCTGTAGGAGCTAAGGGAAAAAATGCTGACGAATCGTATACAAATACACCCGGTTTGCCCGGTACTTCGGTAAGTTCAATTTGTTTTTCGAATCTGCGATTGAAATCCGTGTCATGATACCAATCATAAAAACTATCCTCACCTTCGAACATTGGAATTGTACCAAAATAGCACTGCTCAGGAGTACCCGGGCCGGAGTCCCAACAGTTTTTTTCCAACACACCGGGCTCAAGACCTTCTTTCCAAACATGTGTTCCCATAATATTTGAAAAAACCGGTTTGCGGTCCGAACCTAAAGTAGGTTCTAATACACCTGCAAGAGGCCCCCAGCCCTTGTCATCTCTCTCCATATCAGGATGGCTTTCGTCAAAATCTCGCACAGTTATCTCCAACAAGTTATCACAATCCTCATCTGTATCAGCATCACCGTCTGTGTCAGCATCTGCATCTGAATCTGAATCTGAATCCGCGTCTGAATCTGTATCAGAGTCTGCATCTGTATCGGAATCAGAGTCTGCATCAGCATCTGTGTCAGAGTCAGCATCCGTATCGGAATCAGAGTCTGCATCTGTATCGGTATCAGCATCTGCATCTGTATCGGTATCGGAATCTGCGTCTGTATCGGTATCGGAATCTGCGTCTGTATCGGTATCAGCATCTGCGTCTGTATCGGTATCAGCATCTGCGTCTGTATCTATATCTGTATCGGTATCGCCGTCCGTGCTGCTGCCTGTATCGTATGCTGTATCATTTTGAAACTGATTATTGTCATCTGTAGATTTAGTTACGGGCGGGTTGATTCTGCCCATATCCTCACAGCTAAAAATCACTAGCAACACAAATACTGTTATTGTTGCTGAATATCTAAACATTGTACAGTTCCTCCTTATATAAGTGAATTAGCAAATTGCAAAGATCAATCATGACTTCTGCAAATCAGTGTAAAATGTTTCCTTTGTGAGTTCAACAATTGCAATTAGTTGAAGGGCATCTTTGGATCTATTTTCAATATTTATGTGGCAATATAAAATTAACATAACTCAAAACTGATTGTAATTTAAGACAATTTTCATTATTGACAATACTTATCTATTATGGATAGTCTCAACTTCAATTCTGAAGGGCATTTTGAATTAATAATGACTCAGAAAATCGCGCGTCGATTTAAAAAACAAAAGGAGGAGCCTAATGAAGGTTTCAAAAATGATTTGTGTTGGTATCGCTGCATTGTTTCCTGTTCTTTTCTTTTTGGCATCGTGCGGTTCTTCTCAACCTCAGGTTGAGGAACCGACTGTTGAACCCGCAGCTGAGGCGACGCCTGAGCCGGCACCTGAGCCCGAGCCTGAGCCGGCACCTGAACCCGAGCCCGAACCCGAACCCGAACCCGAGCCCGAACCGGTAGATGAAGATGCTGATGATACTTCAGCACCTACTGCGGAACGTTTGACCTTTGCAAAAGACAAAATCAAGACACTCAAAACTGATGTTGCAAAAGCAAAAAAGGCTCAAGCTAAAGGGAAAACAGATCTGAAAGCTGCTGAAACAAAAGTAAAAGCTGCTGATAAGAAAGCTGAAACAACAGCTGCAAAAGCCGAAAAGACTCAAGCTGATGCAGATAAAGCAAAAACTGATGCCGAAGAAGCAAAAGCAGCAGCTGACACCAAACAAGCCGAGATGGACGAGCTTGTAAAAAATGCGCCCTCCGGAGATGATGCTGCTGCTGACAAAGAGCACAAGGCCAAAGTAGCAGCGCTTAAACTTGAATTGGACAAAGCAACTGCGGCTACAACAAAAAAAGCTAAAGCTCAGGAAAAAGCTGTTGCAGCGGCCGAGACAGCAAAGGCAGAAGCAGAAAAAGCAAAAGCAGCAGCTGAGGCCGCGAAGGAAGCAGTTGGTGCTGCATCTAAAAGTTTAGAGGAAGCTTCTGCAGAGGTTGTATCTAAATCTGAAAGAATTACCAAGCTCGAAGAGAGAGTAAAAGAGCTTACAGCAAAACAGAAAGCTGAAAAAGCAGAAGCAAAAGCAAAAGCAGCAGCTCCGGCAGAAGCAGCAGCAGCTCCGGCAGAAGCAGCAGCAGCTCCGGCAGAAGCAGCCGACACTAAGTAGATTGCTTTAGACATCTCGTCTTTGTATTTCTGTTAATAAAATGTCAAATACTGTTATTCGATGGGGTATTATAGGCACAGGTGCAATGGCCTCTCAATTTGCTGATGAATTGTTGATGCATTCAGATGCATCTCTATCGGCTGTTGCTTCTTCTTGTGCAAATCGAGCTGATGCTTTTGCAAAAAAAAAGGGCTGTTTTGATTCACATAATTATGAACAACTTCTAGACAGACAGGACATAGATGCAATTTATATAGCTTCAACAAATGACAAACACTTTGAATTAGCAATGAACTGCATCGAAAGAGAAAAGCCTTGCTTGGTTGAAAAACCCATTTGTACCTCTCTTTCCGATTTGGATACCTTAATCACAACGGTTAGGAAAAAAGGTGTTTTTTGTATGGAAGCTATGTGGATGTTATTCTTTCCGGCAATTATAAACTTAAAAAGGAGTTTAGAAGTAATTGGACCGATTGAAAACATTGATGTGTCATTTTGCATTGATGTTCCGTACAAACCGAATCATAGACTTTATTCTCCTGCTCTTGGAGGCGGAGCTTTGTTTGATATTGGCATTTATCCGCTAACCTTTGTGCGTTATTTGCTCGGCCTCGAAGTGGATAAAATGGAATGTAACCTTTCTTTTGCTCCCACCGGCACTGATGATGAAGGAACAATAGTCTTGACGTATAAACAAGATGTTACGGCACATTTATATTATTCACTTAAGACCGCAAAGCCGCACAGGGCTGTCATAACAGGACAGTACGGTACTGTTACCATAGAAGATTTTTTTCATCCGTCAAGCATGACACATGTTTTGAAAAGCGGAGAAGTCAAAACATATCGCTACTGCTATGCTTCCATGGGATATAATTATGAGATAGACGAGGTTCACAGGGCACTAAAAAATAGTGCGAAAGAAAGCGACATCATGCCATTAAGCACTTCTTACGAAATTTTGTCTTTCATGCTGACAATTCTATCCAAATCGCATCAGAAAATATTACTATAGATAATGCAGTTTCGTTTCTTACGAAAAAATAAGTGCAGTAGTTAAATTATTGAGGTTGATATACATGAGTTTGGATTTGCGCGCCCGTAAAATAATGACTTCTGTGGTTATCGGTCTTGTCGGAAATGCTATTCTTGCTGTTTCAAAACTTGCGGCAGGTTTTCTTTCCGGAAGCATGGCAGTGTTGGCCGACGGTATCGATTCCGGAACTGATGTGATCATCTCCCTCGTGTCCCTGTTTGCTGCTCGTGTTATGGCTAAACCGTCGGATGCTAAACATCCTTTCGGTCACGGTCGCGCAGAAACCATTGCTACCAGTATTCTGGCTTTTGTAATTTTCTTTGCAGGAACTCAATTGGCAGTCAACGCCGTCCGCGATCTAATTTCAGAAAATGTGCGGGATTTGCCGTCCCCGTTTGCACTTTACGTTACTATGGGTTCTATCGTCGGAAAGCTGCTTCTTGCATGGCAACAGACTTACACCGGTAAAACCAACGACAGTTCCATGTTGATTGCCAATGGAAAAAATATGCGCAACGACGTATTGATTTCTGTAACCGTGTTATTCGGACTAGTCGCCACATATTTATTTCAATCGCCGGTTTTGGATCCTATTTTCGCATTAGCGGTCAGCTTTTTTATTGTAAAGACAGCAGTGAGTATTTTTATCGAAACCAACACGGAATTCATGGACGGGATAACGGATCAGGGGCTGTATAGAGATCTGTTTGAGGCTGTACGATTAGTTGAAGGAGCAAATAGTCCTCACAGAGCCCGAATACGATCTATCGGCAATCGTTTAGCTGTCGATTTGGATATTGAAGTGGATGGAAGCCTGACCGTCAGCGAAGGCCACGAAATTGCAATTGCAGTGGAGCGTATGATCAAATCGCGTATGAAAGATATATATGATGTAATGGTTCACGTTGAGCCCATCGGTTCCTTCGAAAAAGGAGAGCGTTTCGGATTGTGCGAAAGCTCTCTCAACGAATTACCCAAGCAGTGAGACCTAATACAATAAGAATGGTTAGAGAGCCTTCTGAACTTTCGAAAGGCCAAGACTTTCTGAGTAATATTAGGTCTGTTCAGATTTCTATACCTTTTTCCTTAAGAGCTTCTAATACTATTTCCTGACGAAAGGATGCTTTTGAAGCATTATCTATTTTCATGTTTAGAACAAAAAACCAAGTTCTTTTTTCTATTGTTTCTATAAAACCTATATTCCAACCGTGTCTTGTAGGGGAATTTGAAGCCCATGCTGTTTTTGAATACATCGTGCCTTTGTTAGTTTTTTTTACTATCATCATTTGTTTTAGTTTTTGCTGATAGATTTTTCCAACGGGCAGAGTTTCTCGATACAATGACTTTAAGAATTCAAGCTGCTGTCGTGCTGTTATTTTTAATTCTCCGTTTGTCCAAAAAGAGGAAAGCTCAGAGCCTATTCTCCCATTTCCGTATTTCATCGCTTTTAGATGTGCTACATATCGAGATATTCCTATCTGTTGTGACAGACGCTGGTGAACCCAAACACATGAATACTTATAAGCGGATTCCAATGTTTGATCTTTATTCCATTCGGCCAGCCCGCGATCTTCATCATCCCAAACAAAGAAATTTTTTTCCTCTGTTACAACTCTGTCTTCTAAAGCAATAAGCACAGTCGGCAAAAAGAATGTCGAATCAGGGGAATAAGATGTCTCCAGATGATCATTGTTGTAAATGAACTCTTTTCCGTCTAAAGAAGAGATTATTATTCCGCCTTCTGCATCCCTCTCAAAAAAAATCTTTTCAAGACTAAGATCTTCTTCCGATCTGCATCCTGCAAATATTAGAACTATTAAGAAAAAAATATTGAATTTCATCTGTTCCCAAGAAGGCGCTGCAAATATCTACCTGTTTCTGATTTTCTATTTTTAGCAACAGTTTCAGGGGTTCCTTGAGCTATGATTTGACCTCCCTCATTTCCTCCCTCAGGACCCAAGTCAACTATCCAATCAGCACATTTTATAACATCCAAATTGTGCTCGATTACTGCCACTGTATTTCCCTGTTCTACGAGAGTATTTAACACTTCGAGAAGCTTTTTTATATCATGAAAATGAAGCCCGGTTGTGGGTTCGTCAAGTACATACAATGTTTTTCCGGTAGAGCGCTTGGCAAGTTCACGAGAAAGCTTAATTCGTTGCGCTTCTCCGCCTGACAGAGTTGTTGCCTGTTGTCCTAATTGAACATATCCCATTCCCACGTCTTCTAAGGTTTTTAGTATTCTTTTTACTTTGGGAAAATTTTCAAAAAATACTGCGGCATCAGAAATAGTGGTGTCGAGAATTTCTCTAATATTTTTATTTTTTAAACGCACTCTCAAAGTTGCGTCATTGTATCTCTTTCCATCGCACGTTTCACAGGGCACATGTACGTCAGCAAGAAAATGCATTTCAACTCGTTTGAGACCGGCACCGCCGCATGCCTCACATCGTCCGCCGGGAACATTGAAACTGAAGCGTCCCGGATCAAAACCGTAGGCTTTCGCTTCGGGAGTCTCCGCCATGATTTTTCTTATTTCATCGAATGCTTTGGTATAGGTAGCTGGGTTTGATCTAGGAGTTCTGCCAATGGGATTCTGATCAATATGAATAACCTTGTCCAGTTGTTCAACTCCAAGCAATGCTCGATATGGACCCGGATGAACAAGCTCCCTGTTAAGTTTTCGTTGTAATGCCGGCAGCAATGTTTGAGATACCAGAGAACTCTTTCCGGCTCCTGATACTCCTGTGAAAACAACAAAGACTCCAAGAGGTACGTTGAGCGTTACATCTTTAAGATTGTTTATTGTTGCTCCTTCCAAGGTAAGTACGCCTGTTGATTTTCTTCTGGTTTTAGGGGTTTTAATTTGTTCAACATTTGCCAAATATTTGCCGGTTATAGAATCAGCATGTTTGGCTATTTCTTTGGGGGTGCCTTGACATATTACATAACCTCCTTGAGAGCCGGCTCCGGGTCCGAAATCCACTACGTGATCGGCTTGTTCAATTGTCGTTCGGTCATGTTCTACAACAATCACAGAGTTACCCAAATCTCTCAACCCAAATAACGCCTCCAGAAGACGCTCATCATCCCTTGAATGCAACCCTATTGAAGGTTCATCTAATACATACATTACACCGGTCAGCTCCGAACCCAATTGGCTTGCCAGTCTTATTCGCTGAGCCTCGCCTCCAGATAGAGTGGGGCCTAAACGGTCTAAGGTTAGATATTTTAAACCCACATTTATTAAGAATCTTAGGCGAGCTCCAATTTCAAAAAGCACTTCCTTGGCAACAACTCCGCGACTGCCGTCGAGTTTGAGAGCATTAAACCATTTTTCAGCATCAGCCGTGCTCATGGCGGAAATGTCATGTATTCCCATGCCGTTTATCAATACAGACCTCGACTCCGGTTTCAATCTTGAGCCGCTGCACTCACCGCAAGCAGTATTTGAAAGATACTGCAGGTAGTATTCGCGCATCTCCTCCGACTTGGTTTGATGAAGACGACGAAGCATGATTTTAGCCACTCCCTCAAAACGCATGGCATAGGTTCCGTGCGACTCACCTCTTTCCCACTGCACGCTGATTCTCTCACGACCTGTACCGAACAAAACCAAATCACGCTCTTTTTGAGACAGTTTTTTCCATGGTTTGTTCAAGTCTATGTTGAAATCTCGCTCAAGAGCTTCGAAGATTTTCATATTCCATCCGTCACCGCGCATAAGAGCTTGCGCCCAAGGCCTGATAGCTCCCTGCGAAATCGATAGTGTATCGTCAGGAATTAGCAGCTCCGGATCTATTTCGAGCCTAGTGCCCAGACCGTTACAAGAAGGACAAGCACCTATGGGAGAGTTAAAAGAAAACGATAAAGGAGAAAGCTCAGAAAACCCAACCCTGCACTGAACGCAAGCTCTAGATGAAGAAAAATGCTTGGGTTCCTGACCTTCAACATCCAGAATTATCTCCCCCATACCTTCTTTGAGAGCTGTTTCAATCGAATCTGTCAATCTCGAAACATCGACGGATCCTGAAATAACTCGATCAATACTAAGTTCAAGAGTGTGTTTTTTCTTTTTTGACAGATTGGGAATTTCTTCATCCAAACGGACTGTTTCACCGTCAACGCGCATGCGTACAAAACCCTTTTTCTTAGCGTTTTCAAAAATGTCTCGATGCTCACCTTTTCTTTCTGCAGTTAGGGGAGCTAAAATTTCTAATTTGACGCCTGTTTTGTATGAAAGAATTTCCTGCACCACATCTTGAGCACTGATTCTAGATATTTCTTTTCCACAGAGATGGCAGTGTTGAACGCCTACTCTGGCCCACAAAACCCGCATGTAGTCATAGATTTCAGTAATAGTTCCTACTGTGGATCTGGGATTTCCTGAAACAGCTTTCTGTTCTATGGCGATAGTCGGCGCAAGACCTGTGATTTTCTCAAACTTGGGCTTATCCATTTGTCCAAGAAACTGTCTTGCGTAAGAAGAAAGAGACTCGACATATCGCCTTCTGCCCTCTGCATAAAGAGTATCAAAAGCCAACGAGGATTTGCCTGAACCCGAAACACCGGTAAATACCACCAGTCGATGCTTGGGAATCTGGAGTGTATCTATTTTGAGATTGTGCTCGTAAGCACCCTTGATAAATATGTATTTAGATTCCATGTGAGACGTTGTTCTGTTGATTTTTACTCTAATCCGTTACGCTCTTCGATGGGAATAAACGATAGACCGTCGGGTTCTTGAAATTTTCCAATATAGTTCATGCTCGGGCGATACAGAACCGGCTTGGGTTGAGCATCAGCAAACTCTTCTTCTATTACGTGTGAACACCAACCGGTAACTCGCGACATAGCAAAGAATGCCGGAAAGAATTCCGTCGGAAGTCCCAATGCCTGAATTACTCCGCAAGAATAGAAATCAACATTGGGATGCAAATCTAGTCCTCTAATTTCAAGCAAAAGACGTCTGGCAACTTTTTCTACTTCCAAAGAAAGCTTAAACCAATGTTCCTCCGGTCTTCCTGCTAAAACCTCTTCTGCCATCTTCTTGAGTATTGTGGCTCTTGGGTCAGTGGTTTTGTATACAGAATGCCCAAGCCCCATAATTCGCTCATGATTCTCAATGCGCTTTCTTACCCAAGGTTCAACGTTTTCAATTGAACCTATTTCCATTAACATATCCATAACTCTGGCATTAGCACCGCCGTGAAGAGGGCCGCCGAGAGAGCCTATTCCCGCTGCAACAGCAGCATAAATATGGGCTTTGGTGGAGGTTATCTGCCTTACAACAAAGGTAGAAGCATTAAAGCTGTGTTCGGCATGTACAATTGTTAGAATATCAACCAGCTTGGCTTCGGCCGGTGTAGGTTCTCTCCCCCAAAGAGTTCTCAAGAAAGATGCTGATTGGCCGCTTGTTGAAGTCATTTCGGGTCGCTTGCGTCCTGCTCTTATGTGAAACCAAGCTGCAACAACCATCGGAAGTCTAGCAATTAATCTAAGTGAAGAACGCAGTCGAGCCGATCTTCTATCACTTTGAATATCCGGATCATGATCCGCAAGACAACAAACTGCCGCCTGAAGCACATCCATTGGGTCAGCTTCCGGTGTTCTGGTCTTCATCATATCGATAATGGCTCTAGGAAGCTTTCTTGCATCAGCCATCGTTTGATGTGTTGTTTGAAGCTCACTTAAAGTTGGAAGTCTGCCGTTTAGCAACAAGAAAACAGTTTCAGAAAAAGTGGCATGTTTTGCCAGCGTTTCTATAAGATACCCTCTGTAAATCAATCTTCCGCGTTGACCGTCGACATCGCTAATCTTTGAATCAGCTACAACGACACCTCGAAGACCGATATTCTTGGGGCTAGACATCATGATTATAATTCCTTTCTGAAACGATGAAAACCGCTCCTATATGTGATTTGTGAGAAGCAACCGAGTTCATTCAAAAACATAGGGGCAAAACGGTAACCGGCTACAACATCAAGTATCAAAGTTGTTATGAGAGCAACTCACTGTTGTTGTTCCCTTTATAGTCAAAATCGATATTGGCCGACTTGTTCTCATGAATCAGACATCTCACATTGCATCGACAATTGCTTGCGCCATTTCTATTGTACCTACAGCAGTAGGATCGTCCCTATTCGGTTTCATATCATAGGTTACAAAGCGCCCTTCTGATATTACTTTCCTAGTTGCGGTTTCAAGTTTTTCGGCAGCCTCTTTTTCTCCCAAATAGTCAAGCATTAACTTTCCTGAAAGAATAAGCGCTACAGGATTAACCTTGTTCAATCCTTTATATTTTGGCGCTGATCCATGGGTTGCCTCAAATACTGCTGATTTTATACCGATATTTGCCCCCGGCGCCACACCCAAGCCTCCAACAAGACCGGCACAAAGGTCAGAAAGAATATCTCCGTAAAGATTTGGCAAAACAATAACATCATACAACTCCGGCTTTTGAACCAGCTGCATGCACATGTTATCTACTAAACGCTCTTCGTACTCAATGTGTGGGTATTCTCTTGCAACTTCTTCTGCTACACGTTTCCATAACCCATCTGTATACTTCATAATATTTGCTTTATGAACTCCGGTAACCTTTTTTCTTCCATGTTCTAAAGCATATTTAAAAGCAAAATGAAAAATACGAGCAGTGTTTTCTTCGCTTATCGGCTTAATTGAAATGCCGGTAGACAAGGGATTTGTTTTGATCTTTTTATCTGTGCTTGTGTTGTTTATCGTGTTGATAAGTTCTTTTGTTGCATCCTTTCCTGCTTCAAATTCAACCCCTGCATAAAGATCCTCGCAGTTTTCGCGAACTACAACCAAATCAACATCTTCATAACGACTGCGCACTCCCGGATAGCTTTTACATGGTCTAAGACATGCAAAAAGATCTAGGGTATGCCTCAAGGCAACATTTACGCTTCTAAATCCCGTACCGATCGGCGTCGTAATAGGCGCTTTGAGAGTGGCATCAGATGTGCGAACTGATTCTACCGTATCGTCAGGCATAGGGGTGCCCAGCTTTTCCATTATATCTATACCGGCTTCCTTAATTCTCCATTCTATCGGTCTAGATCCCGCAGTTTTCTCCAATGCCGCATCAATGCAAAGCTTGGCTGCTTCTGCAAGTTCAGGTCCCACACCGTCTCCGCGGATAAGGGTTGCAATATGTTTTGTCATTCTCAATATCCTTTCATTTCTCGATCCAAGCTCAGTCGGTACTGTATATCGATAAAGTCTTGAATAGTGTTAGTACTAAATGGAGCAAAGAACGCAATACCATAAATTGGAGATAGAAATTGTTTTAAGTATTAACAGGCCGATTAAAATATCAATTATAACAAAGACACCAACAGATAGTTGACCCTGCAACAATTACAATATGTTATGCAGAAACGCATCTCCGTATCTGACCTGCGTTTTTTAGTGAATATAGTCATTTCTGAAAAACCGATTGTCATAATTGTATTCTATATTTTGCTAACCTCTATTCAGCACAACTCAATTGACAATGAAATTAATAACGTTAACACTCCCCTTGATGAATGAGCTTGTAACATCTAGTGTTTCACCTATTTCCATGCTGCCCGACGAGTTGAGGCTATTTCTGGGAGCAATGGGAGAATCGTCTTTTCGCGCAGACCAGGTTTTCTCATGGGTACACGGGCGCGGCGTATCCGATCCGCTAGATATGACAAACATATCAAAAGCGCTCAGAGCAAAATTGTCCGGTTATGATTGGACTTGGCCTGTAAGTGCGGCAGAAGTTTACAAATCTGAAGACAACACTCGTAAAATAAAAATTGCATTAGCAGGCGGAGGAGCAGTCGAAACTGTACTGATTCCGGACGGCGAAAAACTAACCCAATGCATATCAGTTCAGGTCGGATGTGCTGTCGGTTGTGTATTCTGTCGCTCAGGACATTTAGGTTTAAAGAGAAACCTAACTTGTGCAGAAATAGAGGGACAGATTCACGCAGCAAGAGTTGCTTATTTGCCGGATGAAAAGCTTCGAAATGTGGTATTCATGGGAGTTGGAGAGCCTCTTCACAACGCAGATAATGTTCTTAGATCTTTATCTCTTATCAGCAATTCAAAAGGAATAGATCTGTCTACAAGACGAGTAACCGTTTCTACCGTGGGATTTGTTAGAGGGATTGAGCGTCTCTCAAAAGAAACTGACGGTTCAGTTGCCATAGCCGTGTCTCTCCATGCTCCTGACGATGAGACCAGACAAAAATTGGTTCCTCATGTCAAAGACAAATTAATTGACATAGTAGCCGCGCTAAAAAGATATCCCTTACAACCCAGAAGACGTATTACCATTGAGTACGTATTGGTCAAAGGAATCAACGATTCTCAAGAACATGCTTTGCGATTGGTAAAACTTCTGGACGGTTTGCGAGTAAAAATAAATCTTTTACCTCTCAATCCTCACGACAAAACGTCGCTTTTGCCTCCTTCTGACAATGTTGTTGATAAATTTCAAAAAACCCTTGTAAATAAAGGACTGTCTGTATTTCTTAGAAAACGAAGAGGAGACAGTATCAATGCAGCCTGCGGCCAGCTCTTAGCGGAGCCGGATACGGAACAATCCTGAAATGACGAAATCATTCTTAAAAATCTCAACATTTCAAGACCGTCCACAACAAATATATTACAACGATATTGGTAGCGGTGAACCGGTAATTTTGTTACACAACGGATTCTACAGCACTTGTACTTGGGACGGTATTCGGGACAGATTTTCACCGCATTTTAGAGTTCTGGATTATGACAGATACGGATACGGCAAGTCCGATCATTTTACTTCAGAAATAGTGGGTAAAGATGTTGTGGAAGAGGGCGTTAAAGAACTCGAATTGTTTGTAGACAAACTTGAGCTTAAGAATATCAGACTAGTCGGGCACTGCTTAGGCGGAGCTATCGCCTTGATATATGCTTTTAGACATCCTGAAAATGTTAGTCGTATTGCAGCGATTTCTGTGGGATATTTTGGAAGCCCGCGTTCGATTATTCAGACAGATATGACATTTGCTTCTTTTGAAAGCATTGATGAAACTCTTCGAAAAAAACTAATGGAAATGCACGGCAAAGACTATGCTCAGCATTTTTGGGCAATTTTGTCGGAGAACAGAAGTTCATATATAATGAGTACTTCCTATGACATTAGAAAAGAAGTCAAACACATCAAATGCCCTATATTGCTGGTTAACGGCGACAGAGACTTCTACTTTGAACCCGAACATCCCGTTTCTGTGTTTAAAAAAATTAGACGTTCGGCAGCTTTGTGGATAGTTCCCAATTGCGGACATGATGTCCATCTCGAAAAAACCGATGATTTTGTTGTAAACATTTTAAAGTTTTTAAAAGCAGAATAACAAATGTTCGTATTTTTGATTTCAGACTTTCAGTGTCAGCATTCTATAATCTTGAGCACAAAATAGTTTGCCTTGTGTTTCGATTTCTAAGAGCGCCGGCATTAAAGCTCCAGGAAGCACTGATTCCACAGAGTCAGGTGCGTTTGAGCCTCCAAGATCAGTTCGCAGCCAACCCGGATCAAGCAGATTAACAAACACTCCTGTATTTGAGACTGTCGGAATTAGATCATGAACGTATTTATCCAGCGCTGCTTTTGAAACAGCATATGGCATAAGATTGGGCTGATCCTTGATGCCGGAAGTAACATTTATTACGCGTCCGTAACCTCTCTCCAGCATTCCAGGAATAATTCTATTGCATATTCGGATCACGGCTATAGTGTTAACCTCAAATGTTCTACGATAGTCATCAGAGGAAGCGCTAAACGGCTCGGTGGATGGCGTCATTATTGCCGCATTATTATATAATATATCTATGCGATCGGATATTGACAAAACCTGATCCAACATTGCTTCGAGTTCAACCGAATTGGAGAGTTCACCGCATACCAAATGTACTTTAGACCCCTTATTCTTAAGAATATCGGCGACAGGTAAGAGATGTTCCGTTTTCCTTGCATGAAGAATTAGATTTGCTTTGAGTTCAGACAAACCTAAGGCTATCTGTTTTCCGATACCTCGACTTGCACCTGTAACCAAAGCCCATTTTCCTTCCAGACTGCTCATATTTACTCCTTCCAAACTATTTGTTTATATAAACATATTGCGGTCAGACGCTTTCAATATCGTCGGTCAAATCTTCAGGCATACGGCTTTGACCTTGAAAAAATGCACCTCGCTCTATCTGAAATATCGGCGAGGTTACTTCTCCGATAACACGACCTCCAGGATGAATTTCTACTGCATTTCGGGCAATAATCTCAGCCTCGACCAAACCTCCTGTAACAATAAGCGTGCCGACTCGAATCATGCCGCGAATATATCCTCCGTCAGCCACAACCAACGTATCGTCTGAGTATATTTCACCTTCTATTTTTCCTTCAACTCGAACAGTTCCCGTAAAACTCAGTTTTCCGCTAAACTCGCTGCCGTTCCCAAAAAGCGATCCTGTATCTTGTTTATTACCGACCATCCGGTCTCCTTCCAATGGTTTTTGTTTGTTACACACTGGTTATTTCAGAACTGAAGCAATAACTCTGTTGCGTCCTCCATCCTTTGCGACATAAAGGTTTTTGTCGGCAAGACTGATTAATGCTTCCGGAGCAGCAATATATCCCGGTAACAGCGTTGCTGCACCTACGCTAACTGTTACTCTAAATATTGAGCCGTCACTTAATGAACAGATTGGAGTGGTTTCAATTTTTCTCCTTATGCGCTCACCAAGTGCAAGTGCTCCTTCGGGGCCCGTCCCCGGAGCTGTTATGACAAACTCCTCTCCTCCATATCTGGCGGGCATATCTTCTGCTCTTATAGTCTGCTGTACGGCATTGGTTACAGTGACGATAACGAGATCACCTGTTCTGTGACCGTGTGTGTCATTAATCTTTTTGAAATGATCAATATCAAGCATAAGCAAACTAAAAGAAATGTTATGTCTTTTAGTAAAAGAAAAATCCGATACTATCTTTTGGTCAAAATACTTTCTATTAAAAATGCCGGTCAGCCCGTCTCTTGTCGAAGATGCATACAATTGTTGCTGATACTTCTGTTCCATTTCGTCATATAGAGCATATTTCAAAACTGTACGCCGACCGAGCAGAACTTTTTCTCCGTCACTCAATATTGCCTTTTTTACACGTTTACCCTCTACAAATACACCGTTAGTACTATTGAGATCCTCTATCTCAAGCTTGTCGTTTTCTAAACGACGAACCTCAGCATGAATACGAGAAATGCCGTCATCTCTAATAACCATGTCGCCGGCAGGATCTCTTCCGATAAGGGTAATATTTCTATCAATAAAATAGACGCTACCGACATCCAAACCTCCCAAAACCACAAAACATGCTTTTCTTTGACCTTCGATGCTAACCTTTCGCATTTGTTCGGCAACTGCAAATTGGTCTATCTGCATGGTCTTTTCTGTATGTCGTCCTGTTTGGTCCTCCATTTTCCCTCAATTCCTCATTATTGTATTAAGTCGTACTTCTTAATAATGCGTCGAAAATTGCTTCGATCAAGAGCAGCTCTTCTTGCAGCTTCACTAACATTTCCTCCTGCTTTGCGGAGAACTTCTTTTACGTAGTCTCTTTCAAAATTCTCTACCATCTTCTTTTTCGCTTCAGCAAAAGGCAAATCAAAAGAAGCACTATGAGAAACAAACAACCGTTCGCTTTTTACAACCGAGTCCGGCAGATCCGAAACGGTTACAGTATCTCCTTTTGCCATTACAACAGAACGCTCTATGGCGTTTTCCAACTCTCGCACATTTCCAGGCCAAGAATAGCTTAATAGTGACTGCATAGCATCGATTGATATTTTCTCGATATCCCTACCCGAACGAAGCGCATATTTTCTCAAAAAGTGATAGGCCAGAACCGGAATATCATCAAGCCGCTGCCGCAACGGCGGAATGGGTATTCTGATAACATTGAGACGATAGTATAAATCTTCTCGAAATTCCCCCTGTTGTATGGCCCTATAAAGATCTACATTTGTTGCTGCAATTACTCTTACATCAATCTTTACAGATTCAGTTGCACCTACTCTTTTTATTTCGCCTTCTTGGAGAACTCTCAATAGTTTTACTTGAACACTTAACAGCAACTCCCCGACTTCGTCCAAAAGTATTGTTCCGCCGTTTGCTGCTTCAAAAAGACCCATCTTTGTTGTTACAGCTCCAGTAAATGAACCTCTGAGATGACCGAAGAGTTCTGATTCTACAAGTGTTTCCGGAATAGCAGAACAATTAACAGGAACAAAAGGCTTGGAAGATCTTGAACCGCGATTGTGAATAGCTCTGGCAACTAGCTCCTTGCCTATTCCCGACTCGCCTTGAAGAAGAACAGTAGAAGAAGAATGCGCAACAGAGTCGATCATCCTGTACACTTCCAGCATAGGCGGTGATGACCCCACAATATCCCCGTATCTTTCTCTAACCTCCAACTCCTGTTCGAGCCTTTTGGTTTTGTCAAGAAGTCGTCCGTGTTCGCAGGCTTTTGAAACCGCCAATGCCACCGTATCTGATGAAGGAAACGGCTTTGTCAAAAAATCATAAGCACCGGCCTTCACCGCTGCAACGGCAGTGTCCACATCTGCAAAAGCGGTCATAATTACAACTTCAAGTCGTTCGTGACTCGATTTCGCTCGTGTAAGCAAATCCAATCCTGTCATCCCCGGCATTACAAGATCAACCAACATTACATCAAAATCTTGTTTTTCAAGTATTTCAAGCGCCTCAAGTCCGTTTCCGGCCATCCCCACATCAAAACCGCGAGCCTTTAGTATTCTAGCCACCGCACGAAGCAGTTCAGCCTCGTCGTCAACAACCAGTACTCTGGTAGGTATAACAGGAGAAACGCTATTGCTGTCTTGGTCTCCTCTTTGAATTTTCAGACTTACCGGAGTTACGATATCTTTCATCTTGATCAATTTCCTATAAACGCAAAGGTATCTTTAAAATAACCTCTGAAATAGCAATGTATCACATGATTGAAGTTTGTTGCCAATTGTCATCACATTTGCAAACAGATTACCGCAAGAAACATTACCACAAAACAATTACATTTTTATAGAAAATGCCTACACAATGCCGACACGGATTAAACAGTGACGACAAAAAAAGCCTTCCAAATAATCACCTGAAAGGCTTAATGTTTTTCTTAGCGCGCCCAGCAGGACTCGAACCTGCGACCCTCGGTTTAGGAAACCGATGCTCTATCCGCCTGAGCCATGGGCGCTTTTGTTTATGGACGATTCCTTTAAATCGGTCCGGGTGACTTTTGCCACCTTTTTGTTAAAAAGTAAACCGACTCTGATTTATTAGTAGGAGATATTTATTTTTGCGGTTTTCGTCCTTTAATTTCATCCGGCTTACTTGCCAAGTATGCGAACCGGTGTAATCATACGAAATTGAAAATATTTCAACAGAGGAGAAAACAATGGCAACATCAAATCAACAGGTTTTTAAGTGCGGTCGCTGCGGTAATATTGTGGAAATGGTTCATTTTGGAGGAGGTTCTTTAATATGCTGCGGAGCACCGATGGATCTTATAACAGAGAACACTACCGAAGCATCGGTTGAAAAACACATTCCGGTGGTTGAGAAAATCGACGGGGGATACAAAGTAGTTGTCGGAAGTGTAGCCCATCCTATGGAGGAGAAACATTATATCGAGTGGATTGAGTTAATTGCTGACGGAAATATTGTTTATCGCAAGCTTCTAAAACCGTCAGAAGCGCCGGAAGCTGTATTCAATGTTACAGCAAATAGCGTTAAAGCTCGTGCCTACTGTAATCTACACGGATTATGGGTAAGTTAAATCGTACAAATATCTTATTGTCTTTGATTGTTGCATTCTACCGGTATGGTTTTCTAATAGCCGTTTGTGATCCAAATATCTCAATGCCTTAGTATCTTGATGAATATTTGTTTATTTGATAAGAAGCTTTGAACTTTCTTGAATCTCTACAAGAACCAAGCTTGTTCGCTAAAAAAATGATTCTAAATCAAGAAGCGCGTCTTCAGCGCATGGAGGAACTCATGGCAATAGAAATTACAGCACCGATGGTAGGCAAAATAACGCAAGTTCTGGTTTCTGAAGGACAAAGTGTATCAGAAGATGATCCGACTTTTATGTTGGAAGCTATGAAAGTGGAAATGCCGGTAGCTGCCGGTGCAGATGGAACTATAACTGCTATCAAGGTTAAAGAAGGTGACACTGTTGAAGCCGGTGCAGTTCTTGCCGAAATGGAAGACTAAGCTAAGTATTCAACCAATCCAAGGTAATCATCAAAATACATTGTTTACATTGGGTTGATGCCCTTATCCGGAACAATGACTTCAATCCTCGACGATAAGAAAATAGAGATGACATCAATAACTCCAATTAGGTTGAAAACGATTGCTTTAACCATTTTTTTTGTAAGTTTTTCTTTAATACTGTTCGAATTGATGCTTACGCGATTATTCGGCGTAATTCTTTTTGCTCAATTTGCCCATTTGGCATTAGGACTGGCATTGTTGGGCATCAGTATAGGTTCTGTTATTCAGTATTTGAAACCTGATATTATTCCGGAAGACGATATTGAAGCGGGTCTTTCTAATGTCGTCCTTTTAATGTGCCTTTCGATGATTGTTGCGGTGATATGCAGCGTTGTCTTTCCGGTCACTGACCAGTCTGATGTTGCCCCATCAATCTACCAAGAGAGGTCAGCTGTTTCGGGCAGCTTACTCAATGTCGGCTGGTTTACCCTTTTGCTTCCCTTTTTGACTGCACCTTTTGTATTTGCCGGCATTGCCTTTTCCGGTTCTTTCTTTAGACTTAAAACACATATCGGATTGCTTTACGGTTCAGACCTTGTCGGCGGCGCCTTGGGAGCTGCTGTGTTTATTCCTCTGCTACTGGTATTAACTGCACCTGATACAGTGTTTTTTGCTATGGCAATTTTATCTCTATCTGCCGGAATTCTGTTGTTTCGCTCAAAGCACAAAATCAGATTTATTACTGCAGCAACTTGCGGAGGAATATGCACTGTTTTGGTCATTATTGGTTTGACCGGACATGAAGTTATAAAAGTTAAATATGCAGCAGGATATTCAGAGTCAAATGTATCTCATACAAAATGGACTCCGCTCACTCGATTGGCTGTTCATCAAGATTCAAGAGGCATTTTCGTTCTTCTCGATAATAGCTCTGCTTCAGAAGTTTTATTGACAGAAGAGATTCGCGAAAGTCGTGTTAAGGAAATAAATCGTTCTTTTGTTTATCAGCTTCATCAACCGCCTGCGCGTACCATTATTTTAGCATCCTCTGCCGGACCGGAAGTCGCAGTAGCTCAGCATTTTGGTTACACTGATATTGATGCTGTAGACATTGCAGGTGAAATCGCAGAAGTTGTTAGAACACAGTTTCCTGACGGTCCGGTAAATCCTTTTGTTATAGGAAATACAAGACAAATTAATGCGGACGGAAGGGCTGCCGTTCTTCATGCCAAGGAACCATATGATATTATTCAGATGGTGCACGCCAACCTTCACTCAAATGCAGGATTACTGGCAAATGCATGGTCACCGTCGTTGCTTGAAACAAGGGAAGCTTTTGAAACCTATTTGGACAAGTTATCCGATAACGGAACCATATCTTTTGGACGCGGCGGTTCAACACCTGGAATAGCTCAGGCTGCGGCTGCTGCTCTTAAGAGTCGAGGAGTTACAGAACCTTGGCGCCACATTGCATATCTGACCGGAAGCGCCACGTTTATTTTAGTCAAAAAGAACCTATGGAATGATGCCGATTTAAAAAAACTGCGACAACTAGCCAAACAGTATCGATGCAAATTGTTAATTGATCCAGGGATTGAACCGGATGAAAAGAATAAGGCTTTGCTGTCTTCCTCTAGTCTACTTACAGACAACAAGCCTTACTTAGATACTTTCGGTGATATAGTTTCAACCGTAAAAGGCTTTTTTTCTTCAAACGAACGCAAATCCCAATTGGCTATTAATTCTCTCTACACTTCACTTGCTGCTCAAACTGTATTTATTTTGCTAGCAGGAGTCTTCTTTCTATTTATCCCTCTCCTGAGTCGTAATCGAGCCGGACTTACCAAAATAAAAGGTGTGGGATGGGGTTTGGCATATGTATCTTGTTTGGGATACGGATATCTAGCTGTGGAAACCGTTTTGATACATGAGCTTATTTTGTTCATAGGACATCCTACCTATGCAGTTACAGCAGTTATTTTGGCTATGTTACTTTCTTCCGGAATCGGCAGCATCGTTGCAGGAATGATACCTCAAGACAAACTAATCCGAATACTTAGAATAGTTATTACAACCGCTTTGATTCTTGGAGTACTTCAAGCATGGTTTATTCCAAAGTTACTTTACCAATATGGTCTTGGATGGCCTATGATTGCGCGTTTTGTTACAACCTGTATTGTTCTGACACCTTTGGGCTTTGTTATGGGAATGCCGTTTCCAATTGCAATGAGAGTTGTTCCTGCTTCAGCATCCGGTCTTGTTCCTTGGGCTTGGGCGCTTAACGGCTGGATGAGTGTTATTGCCGGACTCTCTACTATGATATTATCTAGAATATGGGGTTATTCCGAAGCATTTGGAATAGCATTGATATTCTATGTAGCAGCACTGGCACTTACAGGAACTCTCCGAAAGATCAAAGAGATCGAATAGCTACTAAAAATACAAAACCTCATTTCTTCCCTAAAAAAATATTAGCTTTTTAGGACATTTAAGAGAATAATTAAGTATAGTTTATCTGTTTTTGGAAAACAGGAGGAATGCAATGCAATGCAAACATGAATTGATTTTAGGTTCAGCAATGCTCTTATTAATATGCACACAGGCAAAAGCGGATATTGCCGGAACATTAGAAGATTACATGTTTTGTGCAGACGAATCTGCTCTTACCAAGGAAAGAAACTGTATAAAATGCTTGGGTACAAACGAAGCAAATTATAATAACACTTCATCAATAGAATCATGCAAAGCAGAATCCTATTATAAATCGAGTGATTTCGAAAAGATTTGTCAATCCGAGACTATGTTCTCAGTTTGGGCTGAAGTTTGGTGTAAAAAGTTACAAAACAACGAGAACACAACTGACACTGAAGATACAGATGTTATATCGGAAGCTCAGAAGGATGATAAATCAGCAAGATGCAGTGTTTTTGCTGTTTCCGCTGACAATGATTTAAACCGATCATTGATCACACTCTTAACGGTTTTGTTTTAACCTTTTTAAGTAATGTGCATATCAAATGAAATCAGCAGTCTCTTGGTTTCCGAAAGTTTTTTTAACAAAAGCACTAATCAGTTCATTTCACTGCCGACAACAAGACCGGAAGGCTCTAATTTTCAATAATAGCTTGCCCTCTTAAGTAAAATATCGTTTTATTCCGCGTGCGCGA
>CAYWLQ010000084.1:0-24176 GCA_964458775.1 uncultured Myxococcales bacterium
ACGCCAAACGTCCCCCTTTGTTCTTTGTCAGAGAAAATAACAGGTCCGACCCCAATATGTCAACTTAACAGGACCGTCCCCCGATCCGGCCAAAGACCCGGAGCAACATGGTTCCGCGTTCTACTCGGTATATAGCTTTGCGAGAGATTATTTGGAGAAGCTCGATGCCAAGGAGGACTTCTGCGTACAGAAGACGCCGTCCGGCAGCGACCCGACGGGCGTCTGAGGTGGTCAATAAATGGTGTAAAATGTTTGGGTCGCTCTTTGACAATATATTTCAAATAATCGTGCCGAGAAACAAGCCGTCGATATTCTTGAAGTGCTTGGTGTTTCGAGTTAGAAAAATTGCTCGTTCATGAACACAAATACCGGCAATGAGAGCATCTGCCATCCCCATAGTTCGCCCTTCTTTCTCCAAGTCACACCTGATTTTTGCGGCGATCTTAGCAGCATTCGGTTTACAGGGAATCACTGTGAGCGACTCTATCAAGGTTTCCACAGCTGTTTCACGTTTCTTTGAGCCGATAGCTCCGTTCCATAACTCAAACGAGGAAATAACTGTGGTGCACAGCCCATGCTTTAACTCCAGCTCTATCCTGTCGGCAACGCTGCCTGTTCCTTTTAAAAAATCAATAAGCACATCAGTATCTGCCACTATCATCGCCAGTTCTCCCTAATCCCTGCGCAGTCTTTCGCGAACGCTTCCGCTTCTTCCTCATTTAACATTCCTCTCGTTTGGAGTGCTCTCTCTACTTTATTCACCTTATCAAGCTTGGATTCGAGGTATTGGTCCAATGCCTCGCGTACCAACTTCGAAAATCCTTTTTCATTTCTCAATGCTGCCAAAGCCATCAGCCGACTTCTTTGTTCATCAGTAATTTCAATGGTCGTTCTCATATAGGATTTACTAGCATGCATGTGCATGCATGTCAATCGATTTGAGATTATTTTGATAGAATGATCTAGTTTCCATGTCCAAATGCCCCTTTTTAAAAGGCCGGGAGTGTCGGTTGACGAGCGAGTATGTATGATTTTACTTTTGTTACGCAGTGAGAAAACCGCTACACTCGACCGGAAATGATACTTCTGAGGCGGATAACTTAAAGCCTGCTCCGCCCTTCAGCCTAGGCTTCTGTCCTTTGTGTTGTTCTCGATCTACAGACGTCGGGACAAAAACTCTTCTATTCTACTTCGTATTTCTTGATGTCGACTTTCGGGAATATTGAAACAATAGAGAATATTTCTAAAGGCTCTGACCGTGTGCTCTGTAAGACCTGCTGCAAGATCTGCCGCGCTTCTTTTCATATCAGAATGAATTTCCGGAATCCTGCATACAAACTGTTGCTTCGGTTTTGTATTTTCCAGCAAGAGTTTTCTCTTGTCCGTTCCTACAATGCGTAGATTTATTGAAATAACTTCATCCTCATAGCCTAATGCATTGTAGTAATCTGCCAGAAAAATAAAGCTTCCGCAGATCAATTGTATAATTGATTCCAGCTCAAGGTCTTTTTTTTCGGACAGAGCACTTACATAGTGAAATTGACCTGAGCGAAAAGCTTGAAAATATACTTTTTGAGAAACGGATAGAGATCGCAAGGATACATTGGTAAAATAGATTTCTTCTTCATTTTCCATAAACACAAAAGGGTTGTTAAGAAAAGAAACAGCTGAGTTCTGAACAGCTTTTTTTATTTCAGAAGGTCCGAAAGCTTTATTATTAAAAGATGTCGGAAATGCCGAGATTTCAAAAAACGCATTGGAGAATATTGATTTTGCATTTCTATTAAGAAACATCCATGCGTTTTTTATTTCTTCTCTAAAAAGGGATTCTGCCGGTGGGTCAGGGCTCAAACCCTTTTCATAAAGTAATCCTCTGATCATACGCCCCAATACCTCGCGTTGATTTCTCATAGCTCGCTGTACCAGATCATGAATCTCGTTTGCTCTATATGCTACGCGACTGGAGGCATCTTGGGTACGAATATAAAAACATCCCTGTTGTAGTTCGTCGTCAAGATAGCCGGTGCACACATGCGGTAGGCCTTTAAACCGCCTTACCACGAAAATCACGTAACTCTTGCCTTTTACTTTTGGACGTACAATATCAAAATCAATAGACGGATCGACTCTTTGATTTATAAAGTTACCGACATCGGTAATGTCAAAACTCTTTAGCTGCTCATTTGTAAGTCCGGTATACACATTTGGGCGTCCGGCCTTGTCTTCTCCAACTCCTACAACAATATATCCGCCTTTGGTGTTGGCCAAGGCCATACAGTGACGGGCAAACTTCGCTTTGTCGCGACGGTTTAGTTCACGCCAATTCTGAGCCGCTTTGTAGTCCAGCTCGTCAGACTCAATTCCGCGTCTGACAATAGAAGTCCAGTCTGTTTTTGATTCAACCGTCATAAAAGGATAACAGCTCTCACGTCAACGAACCATGACATCCGAAGCCAGAGTTGTTCGATAGTGACGAGCCGGCCACTGTCTGTAATATTCTCCTTCAAGAACTACTCCGCCCTGTTCATCCTGTTCACATTGAAACTCGTTATCTGCGTTCTTTTTACATATCGGCTTTCCATATACACGTATAAGGGTTTTCGGCTGAATCTTATCAAGACCGGGAACAAGGTCTTGTTCTCGGATTTTTAGTTTGACCGTAAATACGCCGGTACTTCTTTGATTTACTGTCACACGACAGGTCGATTTAGTTTCTCCGTCACACAAATGTCGTGCACGATGTTTGTGAAACTGCATCTTTACAAGATATCGTCCGTCAGCAGAGGGAGTGATCGATTCCACAATTCCAAACCAACCGAGCAAGTAGTCTTTAAAATCCTGCGGCCTTGATGCAACAGCGGCATAGGTAAACTCACGTGCGGTGTCATAATACACCTTTTCATCTTTTAAAGGACTGTAGGTCTTTGAATAACCATATATACCCGGACCGCAGGAACTCACAAAGATAACAGCAGTCAGCAGAAAAACTTTGCTATCCCAAATTTCATTTTTCATGACAGTCTCACTTTCTTATCATACTTACCTTAAAATTCTTAAGAACTATCTTAATTCTACGTTAATCGGCATTTGAGTATCGATCAAGAAACGATATAGTCAAAATAATCATCAAAAAACCTAACTGACAGTTTCATCTGAATCTATAAGCGTTGAGAGATTAACTGAGAGAATGTTTGACTATTCCAACGCAGTGTCAGTATCCGCTTGAACACAATCTACAGAATCATCAAAAGGGGTTTCTGTTTTAGAATAGCAGTTGTCATCGCAATAGTTGTCTTCTACCCATCCGCATATGTCTTCTATGTCGCAAGTATAGTTGTTATAAAAGCCCATGTAACAATGAAGATAATTACATTGAGCGGTATCTTCCAGTCTTAATGTTTTCACTACAAGCTCATCGTTTTCATCAAATTCTACATATATCATATATGCAACTTCCGGTTCCAAAGTTAACGAAGTTGTAAGATAGACATAGCCGTCTGCATCCTCAAGTCTCACCGGAAGGTTAGAACCGGAAGGTATTGGCGAACAATCAGCACCGAAGTCAATTGTGCAAGATGATGATTCCGTGGATAAGACAAATGGTTCATCACCGTATTCTATTACTATAGAAAGCACTATCGGTTCATCTTCCATAGAAACCAAAGTGTGACAAAAGCTTCCCATTGCCGGGGGTAACGGATCGGTATCAGTATCAGCGTCTGTGTCCGCATCTGTGTCGGAGTCAGTGTCCGCATCTGTATCTGTATCTGTGTCTGAGTCGGTGTCCGCATCTGTATCAGCGTCTGTATCAGCATCTGTGTCGGAGTCAGTGTCCGCATCTGTATCAGTATCTGTGTCGGAGTCAATGTCCGAATCAGTATCTGTATCTGTGTCTGTATCGGTGTCTGAGTCAGTATCGGTGTCTGTATCGGTATCAGTATCTGAGTCAGTGTCTGTATCTGTATCCGCATCCACATCAGAATCAGTGTTTGAATCTGTAGAAATATCAGAATTTGAATCGCTATCTTTCTTGTTATTTATATTTGATTTGGAGGGTGAATCTAAAGTCTCATCTCTACAACTCAAAATGCTTATAATGATAAAAACCGCTGTTAATGTAAAAACTATTCTGTTTTTTGTATTTTGCATTTTTCACCTTGTCTGCTTGATGTAAGCACTGTGTTTACCATACAGCTTAATATAATTGAAAAAAAAAACCGACAAAATATCAATCGGTTTCCATTTCAAAAGTCTTGCTCAGAACATATTAGAATGTAGTCGATGGGGTTATCTCCTCAAAAAACTCAATACCGGCTTACGTTTGCAGCATGGAACAAACCTAGGTTTTACATCAATTTGGCCAAATTGCTGCGTTTTGAGAGGGAAACCACTATATTTTTCCCACATCTATTATATACTTGTTTTCATTGCTATTTATTACTACCTGTTACTATTTTGCATCTTTTACCTCACATAACCAATTTACACATGTGCTTAATATTAAATAGTTATATAGAAAGTTGACATTAACCATGCTATGAAGATATTGTTACTCTGTATCCCAGTGGGATAAAGTGGGAAAGAGCAAGCTGATATGTTCAGAGGCAGATACGAAACAACGATGGATGACAAAGGACGAACCAGTCTTCCGTCCAAGTTTCGTGAGAACTTTACGGCAGAAGATGATCAGCGCTTGTTTCTTACCGTTGCCCTGGAGCCCTGTCTTAAAATGTATTCTTACACCCGCTTTCTTGAGTTTGAAAAAAAACTGAGTGCTCTTCCTTCGTTTGATCCTGCGGTAACTCGAATTAAGCGGTTGATGATTTCCGGAGCAATTGAGTGTCGACTGGATACTCACGGGCGCATCTTGGTTCCGCCGATGTTGCGTGCACATGCAGGACTTGAAAAAAATGTACTCTGGTCAGGAATGACAGAGTGCGCCGAACTTTGGAATACTGAGCGCTATCACGAATCAAACGGTATTACTGCCGGCGAGGCTGAAACTTTGGCTCGTGCATTGGCTGCTTTCGGACTCTAATAAGGGGGTGTTGCACATGGATTTTCAACATGAGCCTGTACTTCCTGATGAAGTATTGAAATTAATAAATCCTATATCCGGCGGTGTGTATTGTGATGCTACTATAGGAGGGGGAGGTCATGCTGAAAGATTGCTGGAAGCATCATCTCCACACGGTAGACTGATAGGCATCGATCGAGATCCCTTTGCCGTGGAAGCAGCAAAAAAGAGACTTGCTCGTTTTGGTGATCGGGTTTCTATTTTACACGGCAAATTTTCAGATTTGCCCGAACTTCTAGCAAAAGTCGGTGTCAGCAAAGTCGACGGGTTGCTTGTTGATTTGGGTGTATCATCTCATCAATTAGATACTGCAGAACGAGGATTTTCTTTTATGCGGGTCGGACCTCTGGACATGAGAATGAATCCCAATGACGGAGAATCTGCTGCTATGCTTCTGCACAGATTAGATGAGGATGAACTTGCAGATATAATCTACAATTTTGGCGGCGAGAGAATGTCTCGCCCAATCGCCAAATCAATTAAACAAGCAGAGAAACACGGAACTCTTAACAACACCGGCGATTTGGCTGTTGCCGTACGCAGAGTAATCGGTCGACGATCAAAAAGCGAAATCGACCCAAGCACGCGTACGTTCCAAGCGGTTCGCATAGCGGTCAATAAGGAATTGGAAGAAGTAGAAAAGCTCTTACAGCTACTACCTGAGCCTCTTGCATCCGGAGGAACTGTCGTTATTATCTCTTTTCATTCTTTAGAGGACCGTTTAGTTAAACAGCGATTCAAAGCTTTGGCAGAACCGTGCATATGTCCTCCCGGAATACCGATATGCGAATGTCCCAAACCTTCGGTTACCTATGTAACGCGTCGTGCCATAAAGGCAAACAGTTATGAACAAGGTCAAAATCCAAGAGCAAGAAGTGCTAGAATTCGCTCGGTTCGGAGAATATAATGAACACGGGTAATCATCGAAAAAGCAATTCATCTTTTTCTGTAAAATCTGTTTTTTCTAATTTGCATCACCGTTTTAACAGTATTCCGACCGAATCTGTATCTCATACAACAGCAGACTGTAATCCTAGAGGAGTCTCATACTCATATTTAGTATTTTTCTGTTTGTTATCATTGATGGTAACGGGTGCACTTATATACCACCTGCACATTAGATTTGAAGGCGTTCGACTTGGATATATGACCAGTCGCGCTAGAGCAGCATGCGCTCAACTAATTGCTGAACGAAGAGAACTTCGCTTGGAATACTCATCACTCAAGTCTCCGGAAAGAATTGAATCGGCAGCCAGAGAAAAACTTGGCATGGAAATGCCCGAACATGATCGGATTATTCTGATGAAAAAAAGGGTAACGCCCATGTTGGCATCGGGGCGTGCTAGATAGCATTGACTATATTAGGAGAGAGTAAGGTTCGTTGGATCAGGGTGCGTTTCGGCATCTTGGTTATTGCCTTATTGGCAGGATTTGCTGCAGTTGCAAAAGGTGCGTGGGATCTAGGGGTAACAAGAAGCAGTGAATTAAAAGCAATAGCCGAAGAACAGTATAAACGCAGAATAACTCTACCTGCAAGAAGGGGAATGATTACAGATCGTCATGGAGAAGAGCTTGCTGTAGAAGTTGCTGTTGATTCAGTATATGCAGATGCCTTAAAAATAACTGATCCAAAAGCAACGGCAAGAGAATTGTTCGATATTATAGGTGAATCAGAAGTATCTCTTGAAAAAAAATTGTCTTCTAAACGTAACTTTGTTTGGCTAAAACGTAGAGTCAATCCTCATATAGCAGATAAAATAAAGGAATTGAAAGCAAGCAATAAATTGAAGGGAGTCGATCTCATCAAAGAAAGCAAGCGATACTATCCTAGTCGTAACCATGCCGCCCACATTATCGGTTTCTCCGGTATTGATGCAGAGGGACTTGAGGGCATCGAATTAGAATTCAATGATCATCTCAAAGGCAAGAAAAGTGCAGTAGTGGGATTCCGCGATGCCAAGGGGCATGTGGTTTTTGCAGACAATGTTTTCGGCCCCGAGGGCGTGGTCGGAAATACTATTGAGCTAACAATTGATCGCAAACTTCAGCACATCGTTGAACAGGAACTTGCAGGAACAATTAGGACTTTTAATGCAAGCGCAGGTCATATAGTCGTTATGGATCCTAAGACAGGAGAAATCTTGGCATTAGCTAACTATCCTACATTCAATCCCAATTCCATATCTGACTATAATCCGGACAATTTTCGTAACAGGGCAGCCCTTGATGTTTTCGAACCCGGCTCCACCATGAAAGTATTTACTCTCGCAGCCGCATTCAACACAGGCATGTTAAAACCTGACGAAAGTATTTATTGCGAACGCGGTGTAATGAGCTTTGGCGACCAAACAAAAACTATT
This sequence comes from uncultured Myxococcales bacterium, assembly GCA_964458775.1. Classification (GTDB taxonomy): domain Bacteria; phylum Myxococcota_A; class Polyangia; order JAAYKL01; family JAAYKL01; genus CAYWLQ01. The sequence continues at coordinate 7,438 of CAYWLQ010000084.1, forward strand.
ATCCGAGATGACCATCAAGACGGTTTTCTAACACCAAATCAATGTCTGAAGCGCTCGAGCAACATTTGTTTCGCTAAACTCTCAATGCGTTTAGGAAAAAAGCGACTGTATAGTTATTTCAAAAGATTCGGTTTTGGCGAACCTACTCGTATCGACCTTCCTTTTGAGTCGTCAGGAGTTTTAAGACACTTTAACAGGATGCGAGAAGTAGACGCCGCTATGGCGGCATTTGGACAGGGCATAGGTGTAACAAATATACAAATGACAACAGCTCTTTCAGCCATAGCCAACGGCGGAATGCTAATGCGGCCTATGTTAGTAAAACGCATCATTAATCCCGAAGGAGAAACGCTTCGTTCTTTTGTTCCCAATGCGAGACGACGAGTAATCAATAGATATACAGCCAGATTAGTAGCTGACATGATGACATCGGTTACGGAAGAAGGCGGAACCGGTATTGAAGGAGCACTGGACGGCTTTATTGTTGCCGGAAAAACAGGTACTGCACAAAAAGCTGTCGCCGGAAAAGGCTATGTCAAAGACAAATGGGTTTCATCATTCTTTGGATTTGTTCCAGCTGACGACCCCAAATTGGCTATCAGTGTAGTAATTGATGAACCTCTTATTAACTATTATGGAGGAATTGTAGCAGCTCCTCTCATGCGACGCATTTCGGATCAGGCTCTCAAATATCTGGGAGTATCTCCTAATTTTATAAAATCACCAATTCCATCATCAATATCAAATAAAAAAGAAGCTACAGAAAAATCCGATATTTCCAATGACAACATTGAGCCTGAGCCGAACACTTTAGAAGAAGAAAAATTGTCCGACGATTCTGAAACAGTGTCAGTTCCGAATCTTTTGGGACTCTCAATGAAACAGACAACAGAACGTCTGGCAATATTGGGACTTCGACCTATTTTTTCGGGTACCGGTTTGGCAAGAGAGCAAAATCCGCGAGCAGGCTCTGCAATTATGCCGGGTAGATATGTTCAGGTAAATTTTTCACCCAATACTGTTGACCACAATTGGGCTACAGAAGCAAATGAAGTAGACAATTCAGATCATGTGCAACCTAATGTTGTCGGTAAAAATGATGACTCCGACACAAACACAATTGGAGACAGTGCGCAATGAAAACCGCAATTGAATTGGCAAGAGAAGTTGGAGGAGTGTTACTTATAGGTAATCCGGACACGCCCATTTGCGGGGTAACTCATGATTCACGAAATGTTAAGCACGGCGACCTTTTTGCCGTATTACGCGGAGCTGTATCAGATGGGAAAGAATATGTACGCGAAGCTATATCTAAAGGTGCTGTAGCTCTTCTGGTGGATAAGAAATTGGATTATGACATCGTTCAAATCGAAGTATCAGATATTCGTTCTGTTCTTGGAATAGCCGCTGCGATTTGCTACGATAAACCAACTGAAAAACTAAAACTCGTCGGTGTTACGGGAACCAACGGCAAGACAACAATCGTATATTTAGTTGAAAATGTCCTTAAGGCTTTGGGCCGAAATCCCGGCGTGATAAGCACAGTGTCATGTCGCTACGGACAGGAATCGTGGGATGCCGGTTTTACTACTCCCGAGGCCACTGTAATACAATCAGCAGCGTCAAAAATGCTTACAGGCGGTGCCAGTCATCTTATTACAGAGGCTTCATCTCATGGAATTGCTCAGCATCGTCTAAATGGATGTTTTTTTGAAGTTGCAGCCTTTACAAATCTCTCTCAAGATCACTTAGATTTTCACAAAACAATGGATGCATACGGTGCAGAAAAGTTACGTCTATTTACAGAAATTCTACCTATTAACAAAAACGGCAAATGCGTAATCAATATTGATGATTCGTTTTCAGAAAAAATTCTCAAATACGTGCAAAGAAATGTTATTACCGTTTCTGTAGCTGAAAATAGTGCTGCCGATATTAGACCCAATAAATCTCCTAAGCTCAGCATTGATGGAATTGAAGCAGACATTATAACCCCTTTTGGAGTGTACAGTTTGCAATCACCTTTAATGGGCCTTCACAATCTCAGCAATATTCTTGTGGCTCTTGGAATATGTATTCAACTTGGAGAAGATACAGAGAAAGCAATCAAAGCACTCAATTGCAATGGAGCTCCCGGCAGACTTGAACGTGTATTGGGGAATGAAAACAGTCCGGCGGTCTTAGTTGACTACGCACACACTCCTGATGCTTTGGTCAATGTTTTAAACGCAGTTCGTCCTATAACAAAAGGCAGACTGATTTGTGTTTTTGGTTGCGGAGGAGACAGAGATACCAAAAAGCGTCCATTGATGGGAACTGCAGTTCGACAGAACGCTGACATCGCAATTGTTACTTCTGACAATCCTCGCACTGAAAATCCTGATAGTATTATTGATATGATTATCCCAGGTCTAATAGACCCGGACATACAAAAAGTTGAAATAGGTAAATTGATATCTGTTAGTCGCGGATTCGCTGTTGAACCTGATAGACGACTTGCTATAAGAGCAGCTATTTCAGCAGCAAACAAAGATGATACTGTTCTTATTGCCGGAAAGGGACACGAAGACTATCAGATTCTTGGAAAAACAAAAATACATTTTGATGATCGACAGGAAGCGGCTTATGCTCTGACTCTCTGTCGAAAGGAGACATGAAATGGAGCTCCGATACACTCTTGGACAAATAGCAAAAATCGTTAGAGGAATGCTTTCGGGTGATTCATCTATTATGGTTAACCAAATAGTTACCGATTCACGGCAAAAAAGCGAAGGTTCAATGTTTGTTGCACTTAGAGGCGACAGATTTGACGGTCATGATTTTGCAAATATCGCTGCCTTCAATGGTGCAAAGGCCGTATTGGTGCATAAGCAAATAGACGGACTACTATGTCCGTACATTTTGGTCAGAGATACGAACAAAGCCTTAGCTGCTATTGGCGAAGCAAAACGAAAAGAGTTTAAGGGAAAAATTGTCGCAGTAACCGGATCATCTGGAAAAACTACCACAAGAAGGCTTCTCCATGCTGCGCTATCAGAAAAATGGAATACTCTGCAACCAAAGAAAAACTACAATAATCATATAGGTGTTCCTCTTACTCTATTAGAATTGGACGAGACCTATGACGCCGCGGTTTTGGAACTGGGTTGCTCAGATTTTAACGAGATAGCCTTCTTGACAGAAATGTGCAATCCGGATGTCGGCTTGATTACGAATGTCGGTCCGGCTCATCTTGAAAAACTGGGTTCGCTGAACGGTGTAGCTAAAGCTAAAGGTGAACTATTTCTTGGAATGAACAAAAATACAATAGCTGTGCTTAACGGCGACGATGATTATGTAATGGATATGAATATTGTATCAAACCGACGCATTGTTTTCGGTACAAATTCCACAGCTGAAATTAGACTTCTTAAACGAATATCCAAAGCCGAACAGGGGCAGCAGTTGGTAGTAGATTTTTTTGGACAAAAAACAGATGTCGAACTGTCTCTTCTCGGTATTCACAATGCCTCTAATGCCATAGCAGCAATTGCAGCTGCCGCAGCACTCGGAACTGACATATCTGATATTCAAAATGGTTTTGCAAAAGTTAAACCGGAATCCGGAAGGCTGACTCCCATATTCAAATCGGGTTTGCACATTATTGATGATACTTACAATGCTAACCCTTCTTCTATGTGCGCCGCATTAAACACATTAATCGACATAGCCGGAGATGGCAAATCTGCCGCAGTTTTGGGCGATATGTTGGAACTCGGCAATGCTTCGGATGAAGAGCATATGAAAATAGGAAGATTAGTTGCCGGATTGGGTATTGATACATTAATTACAGTGGGAAAGAGAGCAAGGTCAATCATTCTGGGTGCGATTAACAGCGGGATGGACCCTGCTTCATGTGCTTTTGCAAACAGCGCAGAAGAGGCTGCTGAACTGTTGCTCTCAACAGTAAGACCGGAAACATGGGTACTGGTCAAAGGTTCAAGAGGTATGAAAATGGAAACTGTAATAGATGCTATTTCAAACGGCGGTGTATAGATGTTATATGAGCTTCTATATCCACTTAGATTTCATGCCGATTGGTTGAGCGGTCTTCGAGTTCTTCGATACATACCTTTTCGTGTAATCGCAGCTATGTTGACGGCTATGTTCATATGCTTTGCTCTATCACCGTGGTTTATTAAAAGACTGCAAACCAGACAGATTGGACAGACTATTAGAAACGACGGTCCTCAAAGTCATTTCTCAAAAGCCGGCACTCCGACAATGGGAGGCTCTCTCATTTTGTTTGCCATGGTAATTTCCACCGTTCTTTGGACAGATCTGCGCAATCATTTTGTTTGGTTGGTACTGGCGATTACAGTCGGCTACGGTTTGATCGGTTTTATAGATGATTATTTAAAAATCAGATACGGCAATTCCAAAGGATTACCCGGTAAATTTAAGCTTCTTTTTCAAATATCCCTCGCCGCAGTTGTATACCTCTATGTGTACACAGATACTAACCTGCCGCAAAATTGGGTGGATATTAGACATCGTATGGCTCTGCCGTTCTTTGCGTTTTCAAAACATCCAATTTCGTTACCGACATGGGCTTATGTTGCCTTTGCAACCTTCGTAACTGTCGCGATGTCAAATGCAGTCAATCTCACAGACGGTCTCGACGGTTTGGCCATAGGCCCGGTAATGGTCAATGCAACAACATACCTTATTCTGGCCTATATGGCTGGACTAACCTTTTTTGGAATTAATATTGCCGTGTATTTGGATATAGCATCAGTACCTTCCGCAAAGGAGCTGGCGATTTTCTGCGCATCTGTACTCGGAGCCGGAATAGGATTCTTATGGTATAACACATTTCCGGCACAGGTTTTTATGGGAGATGTAGGTTCATTGGCTCTTGGAGGCGCTATCGGCAGCTTGGCAGTGCTGACAAAGAACGAGTTTCTGTCTGTAATACTCGGCGGAATATTCGTATTAGAAGCATTGTCAGTTGTAACACAAGTAATCTCCTTTAAATTGACCGGAAAGAGAATATTTCGCATGGCACCGATCCATCATCACTTTGAGCTAAAGGGATGGCCTGAGCCGAAAATCATAGTCAGGTTTTGGATTATATCAGTAATGTTAGCTCTTGTAGCATTAGGATCGTTAAAGCTGAGATAACAACAAGCGTAATTGATATGGATGATCAGACAACAATTCAATCGAGTTTTGGAAAAATAGATAAAACACTTTTTATTGTTGTTGTACTTCTACTTTGTTTCGGATTGGTAATGGTTTATTCAGCATCATATGTTAAAGGATATGTAGACAAAGACCATAATCCCATGTTCTTCCTCCGCAGACAGGCGATGTTTGCCGGAATAGGATTTGTATTGATGCTGATTGCATCTCAGGTTAACTACCATCTGTATCAAAAGTTAGTCTATCCAATGATCGTCGTTGCTATTTTGGGTTTAATTGCAGTTCATAGTCCAATAGGTGAAACGGTAAAGGGAGCATCAAGATGGATATCCATACCGATGGGCAGCGGAAAACTAACGATCCAGCCCAGCGAGATGATGAAGGTCGCTCTGATTTTATGGCTCTCCTATTCTCTCGCAAAAAAAAGTGATAAAATAAAAAGCTTTTCTATCGGATTTCTACCGCATTTAATTCTGCCGGGATTATTGATTTTGTTGTGTCTATCACAGCCTGATTTTGGAACATCAGTCATTGTTGCCACAATAACTTTCTCATTGTTATTTGTAGCCGGCGCAAAACTCAGCTATCTTATGCTGGCTCTAATAACATCTGCGCCTATTGTTTATTTCTTGGTTGCCGGCTCCAAATATCGGTTACAACGTATTCTAACTTTTCTAGATCCAATATCAAATAGGTTTCAAGACGGCTACCAACTGTCACAATCCCTGTTCGGTTTCAGCTCCGGAGGTTTATGGGGAGTAGGCATAGGCGACGGTCTGCAAAAATTTCTTTTTCTTCCGGAACCTCAAAACGATTTTATAGCATCTATCATCGCAGAGGAACTAGGCGTTATAGGAATATGGGGACTTATGCTTCTCTTCTTAATTCTTACAATCCGATGTGCGGTTATTGCCATGCGCTCTAAAGATGATTTTGGAATGTATATCGGAGTAGGCTTTACTGTCTTATTTGGCATGCAAAGCCTTATAAATTTGGGTGTTACTATGGGACTGCTGCCGACCAAAGGATTGACCTTGCCTTTCATCAGTTATGGAGGTTCATCACTGGTTACGTCTCTTTTTGCAGTGGGTATTTTGTTGAATATATCCAAACAGCCTCCTCCGTTATCAAGCAAGAAGTCGGAAACTTCTGCTCGCCGCGAAAATCGCCAAACGCGAAGATCAAGTGTTGAGGATAAAGCATGAATGATAACTGTTCACCGATGTTCCTGCTGGCCGGGGGCGGAACCGGAGGTCATATTATCCCTGCAATAGCAATAGCTGAAGAGATTGCAAAAAGAGACGGACGAGTTTGTTTTGTCGGAACCAGGGGGAGATTGGAAGAAAAACTTGTTCCTAAAGCCGGTTTTGCGATCAATTATATCAATGTTCGACCGCTTGTAGGAAACTCCAGATCTGCCAAGATTGTTTCTGCACTCTCCCTACCGCTGTCGATTATACGCTCCGCCATTTTATTGAAAAAGTTAAAACCAAATGCGGTTATGGGAGTGGGCGGATACGTTGCGGGACCTGTTGTTTTTGCTGCAAAACTATTGGGCATTCCAACTGCTCTTCTGGAGCAAAACGCAACAGTAGGTTTTACAAATCGCATTTTAGCAAGAACAGTAACAAAGGCGTTTGTAGCCTATGAAAAGACAATGTCAGCTTTTCCATCAAGCGTATCGTATTGGACAGGAAACCCGATAAAATCTTCCATAATTGAAGCGGCAGAAAAAAAAATCCACAAAAGAAAAGACACTGTTTGCATATTGGTAATGGGAGGAAGCCAGGGTTCATCAGCAGTGGACAGACTTGTGCCTACAGCAATTGTCAAAATTAAATTTGAAACAAAAATATCTGTAATTCATCAGTGCGGAAAACAGAACAAAGAATCTGTAGAAGCAATATATAAAGCTGCCGGAATTCACGCTGAGGTATTGCCATTTATCGATAATACCGCCGAGGCATATGCTCAAGCTGATCTAGTTGTTGCCAGATCAGGAGCAACCACTGTGAGCGAGCTCACAGTAATGGGTCTTCCGGCGGTTTTTCTTCCATATCCTCACCACAAAGACCGACAGCAAGAAAAAAACGCTCACCTTATGAAATCATTAGGTGCAGCCGTTGTTCTTGATGAGAAAACAGCTTCCGTTGATGATATAGCCGAAGCAATCGGAAAATTTGTAAATGATGCAAAATACAGAACAAACGCTTCTGTTTCTTCATCAACACTGGGAAAAAAAGACGCTGCAATTCATATTGTCAACGAACTCTATAAAATGATCGAGGGATGATAATGTTAGGCTTTTTCAAAAAATTGAATAAGCAAGAAAACAAAAGTTCAAACTCTCGGCGAATTACATCAGATAAACCGGCTAATTCGGGCGATTTTGTAATCAACAAGAAATCCGAAGGATTAGAAAAAAAGACATTATCCTCAAAGATACATAGTGAGAAGGTTCGCGGCTTTGTCAGACATTTCCTTCAGTTTTTATTCGTTCTAACGGTAACATCAGGTATTGCACTTCTCTGCGCTGCAGGATATCGCCATGCAACAACTTCATCATATTTTGAATTCAAGAATGCTGTTGTTTCCGGAAACGAACGTTTAGGAGAACAAGACTTACTAAAAGCAGCAGATATAAAGCTAGGACAAAATATTTTTAGCATTGATATCAATGCTGTTAAAAACAATATACAAGAAAATGCTTGGGTACAGGATGTCAATATCGTTCGTAGACTTCCGGGAACACTTGCCATCAGAATAGTAGAGCACAAACCTCGTGCACTTATCAATTTCGATGTTCTCTATTTAGTAAATGATACAGGAAAAGTTTTCAAACGATGGGTAAGAGGTGACCCCATATCCTCTCCAATTATTACGGGTATTTCCAGAGAAGAATATTTATCGTCACCTTCTACAGTGGAAAATGTGTTGTGTGATGCTATTGATTTGGCAGATCGTTATGCAGCATCAGGTTTGGAGAGAACCGCTCCGTTACAAGAAATCTATCGAGAACCTGACATGGGTTTTTCCATGACAGTCGGTGAAGACCCAATATACATAAAATTTGGAAAGGGACCTTACAAAAAGAAGATTACTCGTCTGGGCGAGCTTTTAAGTCGTTTTGCTCAAGAAAAACAGCGTCCGGAACAAATATTTTTTGATAATGAGATTCGGCCGGATCGAATAACGGTAAAAATGAAACAGGGCGAAAACGTAGAAGAAAAAACGATTAACAAAAAAAAGATCGAATAATTAAAAAAAAATAGTGTCAAAAATTTGATTCATGAAAGAGACAAGAATAATTTCTTATTTTATACGGGCAGCGAGATATAAAAAAAACGCTGTGAATTCTAATCGGAAGCCGAGGGCAAAATGGCAAAACAGGGTGAAATAATAGTCGGGCTTGACATTGGAACAACCAAAGTAGCTGCAGTCGTCGGTGAAACAACAGAAGACGGCATCGACATTATCGGTATCGGCTCACATCCGTCATCCGGTATGCACCAAGGCGCTATAGTCAACATTGATGCTACCTGCGAAACAATCGAAAAGGTTATTGATGATGCAGAGCAGATAGCCGGCTGTGATATCAATACAGTTTATGCCGGAATCTCAGGCGGACACATAATGTCGTTTAACAACAACGGCATAGTTGCAGTCAAGAATAGAGAAATAACAGAGGAAGATGTACAGCGTGTTTTAGAGCAGGCAAAGGCAGTAGCAATTCCTCTAGATCGAGAAGTAATACACACAATTCCCCAAGGGTATGTTGTTGATGATCAAGACGGTATACGCAGTCCTGTAGGTATGTGCGGAGTGCGCCTTGAGGCAAGAGTTCATATAGTTACCGGAGCAATTACTTCTGCTCAGAATATAATTAAATGCACTCAGCGATGCGGTCTTAATGTTGCAGATATTGTGCTTGAACAAATGGCTTCTGCAAGCGCAGTGTTACACGAAGATGAAAAAGAACTGGGTGTAGCTCTTGTCGATATCGGAGGAGGAACCACGGACCTAATTATCTATGTGGACGGTGCTGTTGTTCATTCTTCGGTAATATCTATCGGCGGTCAGCATGTAACAAACGATATTGCTACCGGACTTAGAACCCCTCGTGCGGAAGCTGAGAGAATTAAACAGCGATACGGTTGCGCATTGGTAAGAATGGTTGATCCTGACGACGGAATGGAAGTACCGAGCGTAGGAGGAAGACCGCCCACCGAACAACCTAGACAGATGCTGTCTCACGTCATTGAACCGAGAATAGAAGAAATCTTCAGTATGGTTCATCGGACTATTCTAGACACAGGATATGCAGACATGCTTGCTTCGGGTTTGGTTATTACAGGAGGTACAACTCTGTTGGAAGGTATAGCCGAAGCCGCTGAAGAGGTAACCGGCATGCCGGTCCGTCGAGGAAGGCCTTTTGGCTTCGGCGGAATGAAAGACATGGTGGAAAGTCCCATGTATGCTACAGGAGCAGGCCTTGTAAATTACGGGGCAAAATTGGCGAGAAACAGAAAAAGTAGTTTTAAAGTTAGAGAAGACCGAGTCTTTGACAAGGTTTTCACTCGTATGTCAAATTGGTTTAAAGAGGTTTTTTAATAGCATCGATAATGTTGTTTTTACATAGGCGCGGTTCCAAAAAGGAACCGGTAAAAACAGTTTTGTTCGATTGCAAATAGACATTTTTGGGAGGGCGCGATGCATATTGAGTTTGGCGGCAACAGTCAAAGAGCTAAGATTAAAGTAGTCGGTGTTGGCGGAGGCGGAGGAAATGCGGTTGCTAACATGATTGCGGAACAGATGGAAGGTGTTGAGTTTATTGCCATCAACACTGATGCTCAGGCATTGGACGCCAATGCCGCTCCGGTAAAGATTCAAATCGGAGGAAATCTTACAAAAGGATTGGGAGCAGGAGGGATTCCTGATCATGGACGCAAAGCCGCATTGGAAGACATCAATCGATTGGAAGAAGCCATCTCCGGAGCTGACATGGTTTTTATCGCCGCCGGAATGGGCGGTGGAACAGGAACCGGCGCATCTCCTATAGCTGCACAGGTTGCTCGCGAAGCCGGAGCTCTTACAGTCGGCGTAGTCACTCGACCTTTTCAGTTTGAAGGGCGCAGAAGATCACGCTACGCAGAAGAAGGGATCGGCTGTTTGAGTGAAAGTGTCGATACGCTAATTACAATACCAAATCAGAGACTGTTGGCGCTCGACAATACCATGACAATAAAAGATACTTTTCGCGTTGCTGACAGAGTATTGTCAAATGCAGTGCGAGGCATATCAGATTTGATTACCATAAGAGGTGATATCAACGTAGACTTTGCAGATGTTCGCACAATCATGACCAACAGGGGTCGTGCACTCATGGGCACAGGCTATGGAAAAGGTGACCGCCGCGCCATAGACGCCGCTGAAATGGCGATTAACAGTCCTCTGCTGGAAGACGTTGCTATTGACGGCGCTCAGGGCATTTTAGTAAATATTACCGGAGGTCCGGACTTAGGAATGATGGAAGTAAGCGAAGCTGTTGCAATGATCGAAGGAGCAGCACACGAAGATGCACATATCATTTTCGGTTATGTTACTCTGGATGAACCCTGTGATGAAATTAAAATCACAGTAATTGCAACCGGTTTCGGTCTTGAAGAGAATTCAAACAGCTTCAACCGTTCCGGTTCAGCCAAAATCTCCGTTCCTGTTGTCCGTCAAAGCTACATCAACAGCGGACGGTTTGCTCCCGGAACGACATCATCTGTACCTCCGTCAAGAAGCAGCTGTGAGATTCAAGAACAAGTACAAATTACAACAGGACCTAGAATAACCCAAGCAATACCCAGTCTATCATCGCCGACAAACACTCGCGCTATTGGAAAACCTGCATTTATGAGAAAATACGAAGATAAGCTATAAGAGGAGACCGGATATTTGGATTCAGCTCGTAGAAGAGAGCAGATCCTGCTCAGTGCAGCAAGTTTGTTCGGACAGCGAGGATATCATGCGGTATCAATTTCAGACATCATACAAGCCGCGGGTATTGCAAGAGGAACATTCTATTTATACTTCAAAAACAAACATGCCATTTTTGAAGAGTTGCTGGATAATCTTGTTGTAAACATTAAATCTCGCATTCACAAAGTTGACCTTTCCGAAACTGCCGGACCGATCTCCGTTCAGTTGGTATCAAATCTAACCTCGGTATTTGACTTACTTCTCAAGAACCGCGCACTTCTTTCTATCTTGCTGGAAGGTGCAGTCGGATTGGATAAGGGCTTTGCGCAAAAGCTGGCTGAGTTTTACAGACAAATTATAGATACAATCAATGATTCGTTGCTGCTTGGACAGCAGATGGGACTAATTCGCAACTGCGATACCAGAACAGCTGCGGTAGTCGCGGTTGGAGCTCTCAAAGAAATTTTGCATAACTTTCTTAGGAAAGAAGAAGACGTGGATAGTTTAGAAACAATTGCTTATTCTCTTTTTGATATTTACATGAACGGAGTTGTGTCAGAAAAAATCTGACTATTCTCAGCAAGCATGAAATACTGACCCGAGTTTCAGCATTTGCAACCGAAAGCCGCAATATTTCTTCTAGAGTAACAAAAAATGAGTCCTTGCCTTTTGAGAACTCTACTTGCAATAATAACAATCGTTGAATAAAAATATCCGTATAGTTTAGTTCTTTTCATCGGTTTCTAATACACAGTCCTGCCGGCACAAACGTTGCTAAACAACGACGAGGAGAAAAATTGATGATAATAACAAGAGCAAATACTAACAATGAATACTATTCACGTCACAACAGAACAGAGTTCCGCAATCCTCTTTTTTCACAGACAAGCCTTGCCCGGTTTACTTCAGCATTACTATGCCTAGCTCTATTAGGGTGCCTTCAACCGCCGGGACAAAGACCGACTTCTAATGTTGCCGTCAAGGAATGTATACTGCCTACAACACCGGTTAGGGTTATGCATACAAGAGAGGATATTACCTGGCCTTCGGCATCATGCAGACAAACGGTAACACAGCTAATGGCCAAAATGAGTCTGGCAGAAAAAGCTGCGCAAATGGTTCAACCTGATCACTCGCATCTCAAAAATCAACTTGATGCCGGTACCTACGGCATAGGCTCAGTGTTGAGCGGCGGTTCATCAGACCCTGTTACCGGAAATGATGCGTTGAGTTGGACGCAACTGGTACATTCTATCAAAGGAGCAGCTTTAGACAACAAGCACAAGATACCGTTAATATACGGAATAGATGCTGTCCACGGCAATAACAACGTACTGGATACGGTGGTGTTTCCCCACAACATCGGTTTGGGTGCTTCTCGCAATCCGGAATTAGTGGAAAGAGTCGGCAGAATCTCGGCAAAAGAAATAGCGGCAGTCGGCATTGATTGGACATTTTCTCCGGTATTAGCGGCTGCGAGGGATGAGCGCTGGGGGCGAACCTATGAAGCTTTTGGAGAAACACCTGACTTAGCATCGGAGTTGGGTGCAGCAATGATTCGCGGTCTTCAAGGCGAAAAGTTAGGAAGCGGAAATCCTTCTGTATTGGCTTGTGCCAAGCATTTTGCAGGTGACGGAGGCACCGAAAACGGAATAGATCAAGGAAATGCTATAGGTAATATGGAAAGCTTTCGTACATTACATCTTGAGCAATATAAAGCTGCCGTGGCGGCAGGAGTAGGATCAGTTATGGCATCCTACAGTATGTGGGACGGTGTTAAAATGCACTGCCACGGCCCGACCATGACCGATATTCTCAAAAACGAAATGGGATTTAACGGCTTCGTAATATCTGACTGGGAAGCTGTAGAAAAGCTGCCCGGCAGTTATAAAGATCAGCTTTCTTCGGCAATAAACGCCGGATTAGATATGGTAATGGCCCCGCGCTCATATACTGCAGTAATCAACGGCATTAAAAGCATGGTCCCGGATAAAATTCCTATGGAGAGAATCGATGATGCAGTAGGACGTATTCTGTCAGTAAAATGCGAACTGGGAATGTTTAAGCCGGACTATTTTGTTCCCGGTCAAATCAAAAAAGAGCTTTTCGATCAAATAGGATCCGCTGAGCACCGCGAAGTTGCAAAAGAGGCAGTAAGGCAATCCCTGGTTCTTCTCAAAAACGAAGACAACACCCTGCCCCTCTCCAAGAATCTTAAGAGAATTGTTGTTGCCGGAAAAAGCGCAGACGATTTGGGAAATCAATGCGGAGGATGGACAATCAGCTGGCAGGGAAGTACAGGCAACGTTACAAAAGGAACTACCGTTCTAAAAGCGATAAGAAATGTGTTGTCACCCTCGGGACAAGGTGCAGAAATAGTTTATTCTGAAAACGGTTCGGCTGCCAAGCCGGGAGATATTGCGGTGGTTGTAATAGGAGAGACACCCTATGCAGAGATAAACGGAGACCGAAAAAATCTGAACTTGGACAGCGAAGACAAAACAGTAATCGAAAAGCTAAAAAAGAGCGGTGCAAAAGTGGTAGTAGTTTTAATCAGCGGTCGCCCCATGATTTTGGACACCGCGATTACAAATGCCGATGCCTTTGTAGCAGCATGGCTTCCCGGCTCAGAAGGCGACGGAATAGCTGATGTACTGTTCGGAGATGCACCCTTTACCGGTAAGCTTCCCCATTCATGGCCGCGATCCATGGAACAAATTCCCATCAACATCGGAGATGCCGACTATGATCCCCTGTTTCCATACGGATTCGGCCTGACATACGATAGTGAAGAAACAGTAAAACCTGACAATTTAGAAAATACAGAGGGTGACAATACCCCAACAGAAACCCCAACAGAAACCCCAACAGAAGCCGCGCCTGAAACCGCATCTGAAACCGCACCTGATTCAGCAACTGCAGAGCCTACCTCAAACGAAATACCTGCCGATAGTATGCAAACCGAATCTCCATATAAGAAATAAGGGACAAGCAGTGCATGATCCCATCCCAAGCCCTCCGGGCTTAACGACTCAGTCGTTCATCCTGACCGCGTCCCTCGTGGGCGCGGTATGTCAGAACAAACAGTCTCTCATCAGTGCATCCCAAGCCCTCCGGGCTTAACGACTCAGTCGTTCATCCTGACCGCGTCCCTCGTGGGCGCGGTATGTCAGAACAAACAGTCTCTCAAGCGTTGTCGATTGCATCATAATTAGGATTTCTAACCTGTCATGTCACCGAAAAAGGGATCAGGCACGCCCTATCCTCCCTTTTTCGTGACCGCCTTTTCCATCCTTGACAGCGCTATTCAGAAATGCAATATCTATTTCGATGGTTATAGAATCAAATACAGAGAAACGCTCAAACCATTTAGGACGCGCTACCGTGCTTAAAGCACTTGCCGACGAAGCACGAATCAAGGTCGTTAATGCGCTCATTGAGAAACCGCACTGTGCCGAAGAACTCTCCTTGCGGCTGAAACGTGCGCCTTCGACGATATCCTTTCATCTTCGCAAGCTGGAGGAGGCGGGGATTGTTACCAAGGCCAAGACGCAATACTATGTCGTCTACTCTCTTAAACTCGATCTTTTACAGATGCGGCTCATCGATTTTTTGAATCCTTCTTCTGCTCAAGGAAACACCGAGAAACGCAGGCTCGATCAGTATCGTGCCAAGGTCGTCCGAACATTCTTCAAAAACGGAAGGCTTTTACAGATTCCCAAGCAGTGGCGCAAGCGCCTCATTGTTATAGAAGAGATTTTGTCGGTGTTCGATAACGATCGCGATTACACGGAACGTGAAGTGAATGATCAGATATCCTTGTATTACGACGATTACTGCACGATTCGGCGCATGCTCATTGATGAAAAGCTAATGTCTAGACAGGGCGGAATTTATCGCCGATTACCTTTGGAGAAATCCCCTGTGAAAACGAATGACAATGAAAAAACACTTAAAAGACAGTACAAAGAAACGCCACGAGAAGCCGGGATTTTTCGCATTACTAATAATGCAAACGGCAAGATCTATCTGGGATCGAGCCTCAATCTACACGGCCCGCTCAACAAACATCGATTCGTGCTGTCCATCGGTTCTCATATAAACAAGGAACTTCAGGCCGATTGGAAACGATTTGGACAAGACGCTTTCGTATTCGAGATAGTCGATATTGTACAGCGCAAAGATTCCCCAGATTTCAAGGTCGAAGATGAGCTCGAAATCCTTGAAGAAATGTGGATTGAAAAGGAGAAGCCGTTTTCCGAGCGCGGCTACAACAATCGAAGATCCATTCGCGAATAGAAAGGAACAAACTAATGCTTTCGATGGTTGCATTAAAACAGTCAGGCACTGTCTATTGTCATTTTTGATATTTTGAGATACAGCTTGCGTCATGGCGCAACCTATTAGATTCGATTTTCCCAAGGCAAGGCACCGCATAATGAATCGCGGGCTTCAAAAGAGGCCAATGCTATTCGATAACGACTTCAAAGGGCAATAGGCAGTGCCTGACCCTTTTTTCCAGTGGATTCATGTATGGAGCGTGGGATGGACGATTCTTCTCTTTGCATGCTCCGGATGGTATGGACGAGATGTACAACCAGTACAACCAGTACAAATCGTGCAGTCTCAGACAGAGGTTACCGAATACGCGGACAGCACTTCAAATGAAACACCGGACACCGACATTGACGAGACTCAGTTCCCAACTCTGGATGAGAGCTATGCGGAAATTCATAAAAATCCTCCGCTGCGGTGGACGACTCCTGCTTCTTGTTCCGATCCATGCACTCGACAAGATCCGCCGACGTGGCGCAACGGATGGACCGAAAACATGGGGGGTTGGTGTCGAAATGTCCATCAGTACTTTGACGGCCAGGCAATTTATCACTGCACACGCTCCTATTCCCGCATGTCACTTTACTATCTCAGAACTTATGGAACAGCTTACGGCCGCAACAAAGAGAGCTGCTTCAGCATCCGCTTGTGGGAAACAAGCGTCAAAAAAATTGTGGCAGAGGAGATAACGCGACTTGAGATTTTCAAACAATCAAAAGGGCTCTTCGACGACTGTCATGAAAGTTGTCGTAGGTTCAACGGGGAAGTTTTTGTCGGTCTCGTCATCTCGATACAGGGTCTCCCCATCAAAAGCACTGTGTGGGGAACCGACAATCGGGCGATTTTAGACTGCGTCGAGCAGAAGGCACGCAGCATGATATTTTCTTCGAATACAACGCAATCCGCTTCCCTGGCGGTGAGTTTCATCAGCCGCACCTATGAGGAGGCCGAGGCTCAAATCGTTAAGACCGGCCCGTCTGAAAATACAAAGGATGATAAGAACACATGTAAAGATCTCAACCGTCAGAATTGATGATAACATTTTCACAATTCGGCCAAGGAATTTTAATTTTGGTATCATGAGCCGTTTCTACGTGTCCCGCTCAAATTGCGATCTCCAAAACATAGGTTGCGATTGGTTAACGGGTTTCAAAAATTTATCCAACCGCTTGGGATTAGCCAAATGAAAGTCTGTTGTTCTAAAAAGTCTATTCTTTTCAAAATGATCCGCAAGGGCGGGTTTGAGTATTCTG
>CAYWLQ010000085.1:0-23950 GCA_964458775.1 uncultured Myxococcales bacterium
CATCAGAACTTGAATCAGTATCAGGAGGAATTGTTGCTCCTTGACAACATCGCAGATCACTCGAACAAGTTCCTGCCATTGTAGTACCTCCCCATGATACACAGTGTTCCAAACATTCATATCGACAATCGTTATCACCCTCAGTATCTGTGTCATTATCTATCTCAGTGTCTGCGTCAGTCTCTGCATCAGTGTCTGTGTCAGTGTCTGTGTCAGTGTCTGTGTCAGTATCTGTGTCTGTGTCAGTGTCAGCATCAGTATCAACATCTGTATCTATATCAGTATCCGCATCTGAATCTGAACACTATCTGCATCTTAGTCTACATCACTATCTATATCCGTATCAGCATCTAAATCTGAGTCTGAGTCTGCATCTGAATCCGCATCGCTATCCGTATCTACATCAATGTCATTATCTGCATCGGCGTCCGTATCTCCGTTGCTGTCAGCAGGGTCATCTGTATTTTTTTTGTTTTCTATTTCACTTGCATTGCAACTCAAAATAGCCACAAACCAACTGATAAAAACCAATTTAACAAATACTTCAGCGGTTTTCATAAATGTTCTCCGTATCAAAAATAATAAACCAATCCATTTCTCTATGTTCAAGTGTAAGAAAACACAAGAATCAGGTTAGAATGTCTCAATATTTTTTGTCAGCTTTGTGTATTCACAAGTTCTTAATACAGTTTTTTATAATCCTAAGAGCGATTTCTTTTTTATAAGAAATGAAGAAATGCTGCAAAAAGGTTCTTCTAAAAGAACCTTTCTATCTTCTCTTGCGATGCTTTCTATTTTTTGAGTTAGCTGAAGACTGTGTGCTATCAGATGATGATGCAGATATCTGAGCTTTCGCATTTACAACATTACTGTTAAGAGAGTGTGTTGTAAGCGCTGTATAACCCGAAAATACACCGTCATTTAAGTTATAGCCTGAGACTAGATTAGCAGGAGCTTGCTCGTAAAACTCTTCATTGATTTCTTCCAAATGAGCAATTTCGCGTTTTAGGGCAATTTTTTCCACGGCAAATGATTCTACGTTTTCTTTTAGACGAGCATTTTCTTGTTCGAGTTGCGCAATTTTTGTGTTTTTTTCAGCCAATAATTTAAGTGTCTCTTTGGTACTATGAATTTTTTTGTCTTTATCGTCTAACAAGTCTGCATCACAAGTTTTTTCAGAAAATGCTTTGAGAGAAAACCCCGCTTTTTGTTGTAAATCAGGTTCCAGATTTGAGTAACATGCAATCAAACCTTGATTGACAACTTGTTCTAAAACCTCTGAAGGATTCCAGTTAAGTTCTTTTTCAGCGAAATCAGTCAACTCGTCTAAATAGAATAAGTATTCGCCCTTTATTTTATGGGTCGGAAGACGTCGTAGACAATTATATTTTGAAAAACTTCTAGCGGCTTTTTCTTTTATTGCATTAAATATTCTTAGGGCAACCTTATCGTCAATAATCTTGGTAACCATTTGTATTCTTTCCTGTAGCGCTATAGTATTATGATGATATTTATCAGCGCGAGAAGAACAGCATTGGTATTGTTGCTTGTACTATACAGGTTTTATTGTCAATACTAACCTAGAAATTAGTTGGTTAATATATTGTTAAGATACTGAGTACCCAATAAAAGTTTTATGCTTTCTGAAAAATAACATCCACCACATTAACTAATGTAAAAACTGTCCGTAATCATAGTTGATAAAGGAGGGTG
The DNA here is from genome assembly GCA_964458775.1 of uncultured Myxococcales bacterium. GTDB lineage: Bacteria > Myxococcota_A > Polyangia > JAAYKL01 > JAAYKL01 > CAYWLQ01. The sequence goes on from CAYWLQ010000085.1 coordinate 1,714, forward strand.
TCTTTCTTTTTCCAATTTCCAAGAATCTCTCCTTAAACAAACGGAGCAATGACAATGGGCCAACCGTTAGATAGTTTTCCTCCTGACAACCTCCATTTCCCCGATGATGAGCTTAGGCGAACCATCTCGGCAATGCCTGTTCGCATTTTGATAGCAGAAGATGATCCTTATATTCTTTTAATGCTCGAAAAAAGTTTACGATCAGAAAATTATGATATTGTGACAGCATCAGACGGAGAGGCAGCATGGGAAGCTATTCAAAATACAGACAATCCTCCTCAGTTAGCCATTCTAGATTGGATGATGCCGAAAATGGACGGCCTTGAACTCTGCCGTCGCATTAAACAACGCAAAGACCCTTTCGTGTTTACTATCATGTTAACTGCAAAAAGTGACAATAATGATATAATCTCAGGTCTTCAGGCCGGTGCTGATGAATTTATAACCAAACCTTTTCATTTAGAAGTTCTGAGAAACAGAGTTGCAGCCGGTGCGCGAATTGTTCGACTTGAAAACCTGCTTACGATGAAAAACTCAATACTGGAATACTACATTCAAAAGGTAGAAAACCTGGCACAAGAACAAGCTAAACTTCTTGCAGAACGCGAAACTTCACACTCATAAACTCTCTTTAGTTACCAATATGAATTCCCCAAAGAGTTTCGCCTTTGGAACTAACTCCGGCAAAAGTTACCTGAAAAGCGCGAGAGTATTCATTGTATTGTCTCGAAAGCACTCCTCTAAAGGAATCGGTTCCTATATTTAATACAAAAACATTTTCGGATCCAAAAATCCAAGTTCCCGATTGAGTACCGCTGACAGTATTGTTTTCATTTAGGACAAGTCGAAATGACTCTTTTATGTTACCTGATGTATCGCGACCGTGATTGATAAACTGATATGTTCCGGGAACTTCTTTTAATCCCACATATTCAACTGCCGCACTATCTGTACTAAAATTTCCAATCCTAGGTGCATATCGAAGAGGAGCAGCCACAGGCCATCCGTCAATAGTAAAGAACATTTGGTGTACTCTTATCTGATGAAAGTTTCCTCGTCCGGGAAATCTTGCATGAAATACTAAGAAATATCGATCAATAGATTCTTCATAGTAAGAAGAATTATGGCCGGGAGAAACATAGCCGTGAGTACCGTTAGTATTTGCCCAAACATGATCGCCCATCATTTTGACTCCGCTGTAATCAAAGGGGCGACTTTTCACGGTTGCTTGATCCAAACCGGCATGATCGAGATATGGTCCGTGAGGATTTGGCGACCTGGCAACTCGAATATTGTAACCGTCTCCGGCAGCAAGCCCTCCGTAAGAAGTAAATAAATAGTAGTAATCAGTATGAGAACTGTATTGAATATACGGTCCTTCAATCGGAATATGGTTACCCCCAATCAAATGAGTTCCTGAACCTTGATTTGGTAGGGGAAACCCTGTTCGAGAATCCATATCCAACATAAAAATCCCACCGGAATAGCTGCCGTAGACCATTCGCAGTATTCCGTCTTTGTCATAGTAGGTATCCGGATCTATTGCATTAGGCAATACAGAAGCATTGTAACCCGAACCACCTGAGTACATAAATATTCCATCATCAGTATAAGGTCCTTCTATAGTAACAGAAGATGCAATACCCATTGCAGAAAGAGGAGAGGAGCCCTCGCAACTGTTGTAATACATTAAAAAACGACCGTTACTTTTTAACTGAATTACATCCGCCGCCCAAAGTCCTACCACTGTGGTCCATTGAAAAGTCTCAGAAAGCTCAGTTACCACGTTTTCGAACAATGGATTTCTCTCATCAACTCCGTCACTCGCAACTTGAATCCAGCGCATTAAATCATCGGTTTTGGCAGCAGCGAGGTGGGAGCCGAACACATAGTATGTGTTATCAAGTTTAACCACTGATGGATCATGTACGGAAGCATCTTGAAACTGCGGTTCAGCAAAAACCAACTCCCCACCCGTTGTATAATCCAAACAATTTGAGGCCGTTATGCCGTTTCCCGTTACTGTGAGAGAATCTATATCAGGCAGTCCTACCTGATCTTTTGCAGAAATACTGATATAGGAAGTGCCGACAGATAATTCTACGTTTATAGAGTGATACTGCCAAGTGTTGTCAGTAGATGCAAAAGACAGCTCATCCTTTTTGTGATGAGCCAAACTCAAGATTGCAGATGTTGATGCTGAAGCAGCATATCGCCAACTTAAGATATACTGGCCGGCCGATTGAGCATTTACCACCCAAGCAATTCCTACATGGGGTAAATTCTCACTATCGATATAACCTAAACCGGAATATTCTGAGCGAGAGTTCTCAACCGTTCCTAGATACCCGCAAAGACCGGAATCACCTTCCTCAATAGTAATGGAATCCGATGTATTGCCAGTATCAGAATCCGTACCGGTGTCAGTGTCTATATCAGTATCAATGTCTGTGTCTGTATCTATGTCTGTATCTGTATCTGTGTCTATGTCTGTATCTGTGTCTGTATCTATGTCTGTATCTGTGTAAGTGTCTATGTCAGTATCTGTATCAGTATCTGTGTCAGTATTTTTGTCAGTGTCTGTATCTATGTCAATATCTGTATCCGTGTCAGTATCTGTGTCAGTGTCTGTGTCAGTGTCTGTATCTATGTCAATATCTGTATCTGTATCTGCATCTGCATCTGCATCTGCATCGGCATCGGTATCTGCATCTGCATCGGTATCTGCATCTGTATCTGTATCTGCATCTGCATCTGCATCAGACGATGAATCAAAATCTGAAGCTGTATCCCAAAGACCATTTTCAGCCGAATTGTTACAACCAAATATTACAACCAAAAAAACAAACCTAAAGAATCCGGATGAAGATTGGTTCATAAATATCGCTCCTTTTTTAGCAACTATCTCATCGAACAAGTATTGGGATTACATAATAGGATCTGTCACTGAAACCGGAATTTTTTTACTCTTCTTATTTTGTACAAGCAAGCCCAAGGACAAACACTGCCCCCTCTAACAAACCGTCGATAAGAATCACTATTAGAAAATCTCAGCTCTATCTTTTTTTCCAAGCAGTAATCGGTTCACGGTTCGCTTTTTAGCAGCCAAATTTTTTCAAGAATATATTATGACCAGGTTTACAAGCGCTTTTTTCCGGTTATATTCTGTTCATAAGCTATCCGATCGGGTGAAACGCCTTCGGATTTTATTTGGAGTTAATCATGTATAAGCTTGAAAAGATTATTAAAAGCTCTCTTATGATGGCTGTTGCAGGCTTGGTACTTCTAATTCCTGTAAAAAATGCTTCAGCAGAGGTTTTGACCGAAAAATCTAATGATGCTGATCCAAACCCCAAAGCATGGCGGTCTCCTCATTTTAGTCCTGTAGTCAGCAACATGTATCTGCTAGGAGGACTGGGTTTTTATGATGTAGATGCTATTAATAGCTCATTTTCGGACAACGGATATTCTGAGCTAAAAAGCCCTGCTCTTTCTTTGGGTTTGGCCGGCGATTTGTCAATAGGTCGAATCATTGCAGGCATCGAAGGTCACTGGCTTAAAAATGTCGGTACAACCGCTGAGCGCGATGATTTGAATGCCGACATAAACAGCAGGTATTGGCTTTACAGAATCGGTGTGGATTTGGCCAAATGGAGGGGTCTAAGAGTGTATCCCATACTCGGTATAGGTACTGCAATTACAACTATTAATCTAACTTCTGAAAGCGGAGCTTCTTTTAATGACGTTTTGGAAAATCCCGGACGAGATGTAACCATGAGCCAGAGAGCCCTTCTGATAGATGCTTCGCTTGGAATAGATTACAGATTTAAGATTCGCGAGAACGAGTACAAATCTTCGTTCTTTACAGTCGGCGTTAGAGGAGGCTACCTGTTTGCCCCCTATTCCGGAGAATGGAAAACAGGCAGCGCAGAAATTTCGGGCGGACCTGAAATGATTATAAACGGACCGACTGTGCAGTTAATGCTCGGTTTTTCAGGAGAACGCAAAAAAAGACATGAACCGAGATGCAATTGTACGAAACATAAGTTATAAACATAACAAAGAGCACTACTCTTCAAGGTATACACATCATGAAATATAAAAATAACCTGGACAATATGTTATATGAAGAACTGCATCTAATCACTCAAAATGCTCCTGACGTTTTAAAGGAGTCGGTAAAGCACGCTGTTTTTCCAGGCGGAGGAAGAATAAGACCAAAGTTGTGTCTAGCAACAGCTAATGCCTTATCAGGTATAACTACCAAGACAGTACTTGGAGCCGCAGCAGCGGTTGAGCTTATTCATTGTGCATCGCTTGTGCACGATGATATGCCCTGCTTTGATAACGCAGACTTTAGAAGAGGTAAGCCTTCTGTGCACAAACTCTATGGCGAACGAATAGCTCTTCTCACAGGAGACGGCCTGATTGCAGCAGCTTTTGAGGTGCTTTCTAGAAATGCAGCAAAAAATCCCTGTTTTCCACAACTTGTCTTGGAGTTGGCCCGTACTGCCGGAGCATCAGACGGCTTGGTAAGCGGACAGGCATGGGAGGATAGAGCTGAAGTTGATTACAGAACAGTGCACAACAGAAAAACCGGTGCGTTGTTTGAAGCATCCGCAGCTATGGCTGCAATAGCAATGGGAAGAGACCCTGAACCTTGGCGCATAATGGGACAAAGACTGGGAGAGGCATATCAGGCAGCAGATGATATTCTCGACGTCGCCGGCTCATCAAAATCTGCCGGTAAACCGGTTAGACAAGATTTGCGCAACGATGCGGCAAGTCTTGTAGCTTCTTCCGGACTTATAAATGCTGTTTATAAATTTGAGTCACTTGTAGAACAGGCAATAAATGCAGTACCAGATTGCAAAGGCAAGAGCGAACTAATTCTACTGGTTCGTGCAATTGCCGATAGACTTTGTCCTCCTTCGCTTGCGCTAAAAATCAAATCGACTCAGCATTTGAACAACCATATATTTAACATAGACAGTTCCAGGCTGTTATCTACCTCGATTCAAACAGCGTAAGATAACAGATATCATAAAACTCAAGGAGAATAAATACATGTCACAAGCTTATCTTCCGCCTCACGCAGTTGTAATAGGCTCCGGCTTCGGAGGTTTGGCCGCAGCAATAAGATTGGGAGCCAAGGGATATCGCGTTACCGTAATCGAAAAGAGAGACAAGCCCGGAGGGAGAGCCTATGTACTGGAAAAAGACGGTTACAAGTTTGACATGGGTCCCACGGTGGTCACTGCTCCTCATTTGTTTGAACAGCTTTTCGAATTATCCGGCAAAAAAATGTCCGATCACGTTGAGCTGCGCTCTGTAGATCCTTTTTATGCGGTACGTTTTGATGACGGGACCTCTTTTGATTATACCGGCAACAGCGACGCGATGTTTTCTCAAATCAGAGATCTTACTCCTCAGGATATTGAGGGTTATAAGGAATTTCTTAAAATAAGCGAAAAAATATTCCACGTCGGATTTGAACAACTCTCAGAGGTTCCCTTTGACTCTTGGATGTCCATGTTAAAAATTGCTCCTACCATGATGCGCCTTAAGAGTTATAAAACTGTTTACGGCCTCATAAGCAGCTACATAAAAAACGAAAAACTTAGACAGCTTTTAAGTTTTCATACCCTTTTGGTAGGCGGAAATCCGTTTAACACAACCTCGGTATATGCCCTAATAGCTTATCTGGAAGAAAAATGGGGAGTCCATTTTCCTATGGGCGGAATGGGAGCACTGGTAAACAGCTTGGTAAATCTTGCTGTCTCTAACGGAGCGGTTTTTAGATATAACTCGGAGGTTTCCAAGATTGATATTAAAGACAATCGCGTATGCGGAGTAAAATTAAACACTGGAGAAGAACTTGCCGCTGACATAGTAGTATCAAATGCAGACACCGCATGGACTTACAAAAACCTAATCGATTCATCTGTAAAAAGGCGATGGTCAAGATCTAAAGTTGATCGTCTAAAACTCTCCATGAGCTTGTTTGTTTGGTATTTTGGAACAAACAAAAAATATGATCAGGTAAAACATCATTCCATTCTATTAGGCCCGCGTTATCGAGGTCTTTTGGACGATATTTTTCACAACAAAAAATTAGCCGATGATTTTAGTCTTTATCTGCACAGGCCCACGGCCACAGATCCTTCTTTGGCTCCTGAGGGTAAGGATGCTTTTTATGTTCTGTCACCGGTACCAAATTTGGAATCTGACACGGACTGGAAAACAGCAACTGAACCCTACAGAGCCTCTATTCAGGCATATCTGGAAAAATCACTGTTACCCGATTTGGGTTCGAATATAGATGTTTCTTACGTCATGACTCCAAATGATTTCAGAGATGATTTGCTATCCGTAAACGGCGCAGCCTTTTCTATGCAGCCCACATTGTTTCAGAGCGCCTATTTTAGACCGCATAACAAAGACGCAGATGTAGACGGTTTGTTTCTTGTAGGAGCCGGAACCCATCCGGGTGCCGGTCTTCCTGGAGTCTTGTGCTCAGCGTCTATAATGGACAAACTTGTTCCGGCTGTGAGCAATGGAAACTAGATATAAAAGACAAAGCTTTGCTCAGGCACTTACCTTGCCGAATGCTCAAGATACTCAGCTGTCGCTTGACAATATTTTGGCAGAGGGTTCAAAAAGTTTTAACGCGGCCTCAAAACTTTTGCCCACAAGAACTCGCAGGCCCGTTAAGGTTCTTTACGCATTTTGCCGAATAGCAGACGATGCGGTTGACGATGCTGAAGATGCAAAATCAGCACTTGAAGCACTTTATCATCGTCTAGACAATATTTACGAAGGACGGCTTTCACTCGACCCGCTGGACCGAGCCTTTTATGAAACAGTTACAAAATACGGCATTCCCAAGTCGATTATCTCAGCTATGTTTGAAGGCTTTGAATGGGATGTCAACGGCAAACCGTGTCAAACAATCAATGACACATTGGACTATTGTGCGCGGGTAGCATCAACCGTCGGTGTAATGATGTCTTTGATAATGGGACAAAGAGATCCTCAAGTGTTGGCAAGGGCATGCGACCTAGGTTTGGCCATGCAATTGGTCAATATATGCAGAGACGTAGGCGAAGATGCCGATATGGGAAGAGTCTATTTGCCGACTGATTGGCTGGCCCAAGTAGGAATAGACCGACATGATTTTGTTTTAAACCCAACCTTCAGTCCTGCTCTCGGCGAAGTAGTAGAACGTACCCTTAAGCTTGCTTATCATCATTTTGAATTGGCAGATATTGGTATAAGTTGTTTGCCGAGAGATTGCAGGGTCGCTGTCAAGGCAGCTTCGCTGATATATTCTGATATAGGACGTATAATAAAAAAGAACAACTTTGACTCTGTTTCAACCAGAGCCTACACAAAAACCCTGCGCAAGCTTTGGTTGTGCATAAAAGCAACAAAGTCGATATTCAAAAAGAGGATGCCTAACGAGTATCCGTCTCATTCATCGGTTCAGTTTTTAGTTGACGCTGCAGTATCACACGATACCGCCACTAACCTGATATTAGAGAAGATATGATACCGGCAAAGAAAAACTCAGCCTTTGTAAAATGGTTTACAGCGCAAACTGTAAAACGCATAACAAAGATGTTTTCCAAGGTATATATCAGAGGCGATAAGCTTGCAGCAGAAACTCTCATTTCCTATCCGTGTCTTTTTGTGTCTAACCACACCTCTTGGTGGGACCCTATGTTTTCAATCTATCTCGGACACGAACTTTTCAAAGCAGATGCCTTTGCCATGATGGATGCCGCCAACTTAGAAAAGCTTCCCTTTCTTGGAAGAATAGGCGGTTTCGGAGTTTATCTAAACAAACCGGCTGACGGCCGCAGGGCACTTAAATATGCAGCCGATATCTTGGACAGACCTGGCCGAATGGTATGGATATTTCCGGAGGGAGCGGAGAGACCGCGTGCTGAAGGAACAGACGAATTCAAACCTGGCGCAGCGGTTACCGCTAAATGGGCACAATTGGAGAATATCTTTCCGGTAGGTCTGCGCTATGTATTTTGCGGCAGAGAACATCCGGAAGCATATATTTCTATAGGTGAGCCGCTCAACTGGAGCGATGATATTGACAGTAACAGAATCGCTCAACAAAATGCGGTATTAGAGCAATTAGAAATAATAGACAAATTTGTACGCGACAGATCAGATCAACATGGGTTTGTTCTAAAAATAGAAGCCCCAATATCCAAGGCATCTGCCTTTGCAGAGAAAATGTTGGCCTTTTTAACTCGCTACGACTTTAAAAAATTAAATAGAACGGAGTAGGCAATGCTGACCGTACAAAAGACAGTTATAAAAATCAAACAACTAGTTAGAATGTCTACAACAATTAAAACGGCTCTTTTCGTAGCAGTATCTATCTTTTTGTTGCTTTTTATAGTCGATATTTCCGCACTTAACGCATCGACTTCAGACAAGCATGAAATTTGGGTCGGACATCAGGTGGTATTCGGCGAAACAGTTATTCCTGTATTGGGTAAGCGTGAAACTAGATCGGACAACTTTTTGTTAGCTAAAGTAATTCGCAAAGATAATTCTATTGAGATACTTCAGACAGCGTGTAAGGTGGAATTTAAAGAGATAATAGGTACCAAGGTTGCGATTCCGGAAGATGCACTACTAAAGCTTCCTTGGACGAAAATTGTCTTTAATCGAGGAATAGAAGTTATCGATGCACTTAAGGCCGATCCATGGCAGGTCGGCTGGGGTAAAGAAGATATCGACCAAGACGGAAATCCGGGGCTGACTGTCCACGTGGATTCGTCATTGTGCAAGGGACAACTTTATGTTTCAAGCTCAACAAATACATCCGCATTTGGGCAGCTAATTGAAGGCGGCATGATGGGAAAAGTCCATGTAAGAGTAAAACAAAAAATACTAGGAACAAACAGCGCATGTCTAAAGCTTTTTTCCTCCGATTCCGATGAAACTCAAACAGGCGCATTTGTTTATCAGAAGGCACGCAATAATACTACCTGCAAACAGCTGCTCTCAGGCGCTTGGCCTGTTACGGCAAATATAAAAAGATGAAGACAACAAGCAAAAATACCAAGCGATTGGTAGTAATAGGAGCAGGAGTAGGAGGACTCTTCGGAGCTCTGAAGCCGGCATTTTGCGGTATAAACGTTTCGATTTTTGAAAAAGCATCACATGTCGGAGGAAAAATCTATTCGGTTACAAAAAACGGCAAAAACATCGACATGGGCCCAACCGTGCTCACCATGAAGCACATTTTTGAAAACGCATTTGCAGAAACCGGACTCGACTTTTGCGAGACCGTACCGCTAATACAATCTGATTTGATAGCTCGTCATATATGGGAAGACAAAGCTTGCCTTGATTTGTTTCAAGACAAAGAAAAATCAACGGAAGCTATTAGAGTTTTCGCAGGCACCCGTGAAGCCGAGGCTTTCGTAACCTTTTGTAAATATGCTAAGACAATCTATGATAACGCGCAGCGCACTTTTTTGAGCAGTTTTAGTCCTCGGCTAAAAGACATGGCTACAGTATCCGGAATTTTTGGATTGGCATGTTTCTTTAGAATAGACCCTTTTAGATCTATGCACAAAGCGCTCAAGTCTATTTTTAAAGATCCTCGATTAATACAACTTTTTTCCAGATACGCTACATATTACGGCGCATCTCCCTATTCTGCTCCCGCTACTCTTAATCTTATTGCCCATGCAGAAAGCGAGGGCGTTTGGCTTCCTGTTAACGGAATGTCTTCTCTTGCCGCAGGAACAGCCGCTGCCATAAGGAGGTTTGGCGGAGAAATTAGTACAGGCACCGGTGTTAAAGAAATAGTAATAGAAAAACAAAAAGTAAAAGGCGTAATCTTAGATGACGAGCGCTTTATACCGGCAGACATTATTTTGTATAACGGTGACGTGGAAGCAATTGCATCCGGAGCAATGGGAGAGCAGGTCGTAAATAATTTTAAAAAATTTGCTTCAAATAGTCGTTCTTTATCTGCTCTAATTACAGTCTTTGTAGGACAAGCAGAAGGAATTGCTTTGAGTTCGCACAATGTTATTTTTCCAGAAAAAGACTACAGTTTGGAATTTTCTGATATTTTTCAACAAAACCGTCTGCCGTCATATCCCGCTGTTTATATTAGAGCACAAGATAGGGACTTGGCAGTCAATGATTGTAATGAAGAGCGTTTTTTTCTAATTATCAACGCACCGCCGCTAACAGACGGCAATCAACTAACGAACAGTGAGATTACACAATGCATGGAGACAGCAGAAACAATGCTCAGAAAGACAGGCATCAATCTTGTCAAGAAGAGCGAGGAAGCTTTAATGACTCCAACGGATTTTGCAAAGAGGTTTCCGCATTCGAAGGGAGCGATATACGGAGCAGTTGCGCACAGCCCGTGGGCGCCGCTTCGACGTTGCGGAGTGAGGTCCCCAATACAGGGTCTATATCTGGCAGGCGGCAGTGTGCATCCGGGAGCGGGAGTGCCGACGGCAGCGTTGTCGGGCTGCATGGCAGCAAAAGCGATTTTGCAGGATTTGAATATCAAAGGATAGTTTGTCCGGGCGGTTATGCATGGTGGTACTTTGACGGTGTTAGCGATGACGGATCGATGGGCATTACTGTAATTGGGTTTGTAGGTAGCGTTTTTTCTCCTTATTATTTTTCAGCGAAAAACAGCATACCTAATACTGACCCTATGGAGCACTGTGCTTTCAATGTAGCCATATATGGAACAGGAAAACGTATCTGGGCATTTACCGAGTATACTTCAAAGCATGTCTCAAGAAACCCAAATGAGCTCGTGCTGGGCAATAACATAATTAATGCAGACAAAGACGGTGAAATTCTGATCAATGTAGATGAAAAATCTCCGATAATCGGTTCAAAAATTAAAGGCACAGTTAGATTATCATTCAGCCGGTTAAATACCGAAAAATTTTGTTTGGACCGGAATGAAAATCATACATGGCATCCTATTGCACCTCGCGGTGAAGTTGTTATTGATTTTCCGTCTTTGTCCGTAAATTTTAAGGGTTCCGGATATCACGACATGAATTACGGTAATTCGCCGCTGGAAAAAGATTTTGTTAATTGGGATTGGTCAAGACATACCGTAAAAGACAAAACGATTATCTTTTATGACGGTGTTAGAACCGCACAAGACAACTTTTCAATTGCAGTCGGTTTTGATGACAAGGGAAAAATCGAACCTATTAAACCTTTACCTGAAATAAAGAAACTTCCCAATACTTGCTTGTGGAGATGTCCGCGTTCAGTCAGGTCTGACGATGAGCCCCGTTCCATAATGACTTTGGAAAACTCGCCTTTTTACTCTCGCTCTTTAGTAAGAACCAAACTATTAGGTAGTGTTGCTCACGGCATTCATGAGTCTCTAAGACTGGATATATTTAAAAAGAACGTTGTGCAGCACATGTTACCCTTTAAACTTAGGCGGCAAAAATGACCTTGGTTTATATATGTCTTTTTGCAGCTTCTATTGTTATCATCGCTACATTTGCTGTTCTTCTATTCGGTATTGCTAAGAGACACTTTCTTGTACAAGATTTTATACGCTCTTCAAACAAAATGCTTTTACCCCAAAGATGCCTGCTGATAAGACCTTGCTCAGGCGACGAGGAATATTTAGTAAAATGTCTTACATCTATATCTCAAGCAAAACACGATTTTCATATTGACATTGTCTTTGGCGTAGATGACATCCAAGACAGTGCTATGCCGGCAATAAGAAAGGCTACATCCGATTTGTCTGCTATCGGATATAAAACCTCGTTTACAATTGCCGACATAACAGGAGCTAATAGAAAGGCTTCTATAATTGACTCGTGCATAAAACAGTATCAAGGCGAATATGACGTTGTTATAGTTGCAGACAGCAATATAGACTTAACAGGATTTGACCTTAATAAAATGCTTGCATTTCTAATGAGCAGCCAAATACTTGCCTCTGTCTGGGTCCCTTTTTTTGAGAAAGCAGAACATGTTGAACTCGGCAATAAGGCTTCCGAAGCAGTCCTCCATTTTTCCTGGCATTCCTTCGGACTTCTGTCCTGTATCGATAAACAAAGCATGGTAGGAAAACTTTTTGCTTTAAAAAGAGAAGCTGTAAATGCAATTGACGGATTCGGTGCTCTTTCAAACTACTTGGGCGAGGACATGGAGCTTTGCAGAAGACTTGCAAAACAGGGATACAATGTAAAAAGCATTCCCCTTTCTGTAATGTCACCGTGTTCTACTAAAACCTGGAAACAAGCTCTCGACCGCCATGTTCGTTGGATGACCGTTGTAAAAGCTCAGCGTCCTTTGTTAATGACATCTTACCCGTTACTGTTTTTCAATTCTCTTATAGTATACGCAATATCAATTATCTGTGCTGTTTTTCATTTTCCCGCTGCGGCCGCCATTTTTGCTACAGCACTAGTTCTTCGATTTGCGGTCGGATATGTCGCAGCTCAAATGCTAAACCTTAAACACAGTAAATTGGAGTTGATAAAATCGATATTTTTAGCAGATACTCTAATAGCAGTTGCTTTTGTAAAAACTATATTTACGAAAAAGATAATATGGAGAGGAAAGACGCTCATAATCGGAGGAAGAGGCAATGTTGAAAACTACCGCACGAATTAATACAATAAAACTTCTATTAACAGCAGCCTCATTGCAAATTGTTATTTCATCTGGCTGTTCAAGGGCAGGAATAGGAATAAAACCCGAAACACCAAGAACGGTTGATCCATCATCTCCAATTGTTATAAATGATTCCGCGTCAGAGCTTAAAGGTAAGCCGCTAAAAGATATCTTGGTACTTGCAAATGTTACAGTGCAAGACGTACCAATGACCTCTAGACTTATTCACAAAGTTGCAGACGAAGCAAGCAACGGCGTTCTAAGCATTTACACAAAGACTGAGACTGCTTATACAATAAAGCTCTTACCCGGACGTAGCGAGGGCAGACGGTTTACTATTCCGGGAGAAGCTCTGGGCTCAGCCTTTATTATTCATTCTAAAGGCTATGCTCTTACCAACAATCATGTAATAGAAAATGCATCGAAAATTACTGCCAGAACCAAATCCGGCGAAGACCTGAATGTAGAAATAGTTGCAAGAGATCCCGTGCTTGACCTGGCCTTGTTAAAAGTAATCTCAACAAACACAGATTTTCAACCTATTCCCATGGGAAACTCAGAAGAAACCGCCGTCGGTGATATAGTAATAGCAGTAGGAAATCCGCTGGGACTGGGTCATACAGTCACACAGGGCATTATCAGCCAAACCAGTCGCAACCTAAAAGCCGTTACGCAGCGGTCACCCGGCCGCTACCCCGAATTCATTCAGACCGACACTGCAATAAACCCAGGGTCCTCAGGAGGACCGCTGATAACGCTGTCAGGAGCATGGATCGGAGTAAATACTGCCCAAATCCAAGGAGCAGAGGGAATATCCTTTAGCGTACCCTCCTCTCAGGTTAAAACCTTTTTAGAAACAGTTCTAAAAAGTGACAATTAGATTTAGTTTATCGCTTTTGGGTCGGACTACGATTGAGCGCAATCCCTGTTTAACATAGAACCAAATGCTCAAGGAGAGTAAGTGCCCCTTGTGCAACCTACAGAATCTTTTACGGCAAACTCCAGCCTTCCCAACAAGGGACGATTGTACGCGACTGCTTTTTTTAAGGCGTCGAAGGGAGAAGCCAAATCACATCTTACGGCCGTTTGAATTCCGGTATTGCTTTCGACTACTGATACTGCAGCTCCCAGGAGGGCAAGGGTTAGATCTTCTCCTCTAAAAACCTTGTCTGCAAATATCGCTATTAATGCGATGGAGGTAAACATGCGCCAGGCTTGTGCGTCGTCTTTTCCTCTGAAATTACCTCCGTCCAGGTGAAAACAACCGTTCCATAAAACAAGCAGCTTGGCTGAGCTTATTGAGGAATCTGGCGCTTCCACTATCACTGCTATTCTTTCTAAAATTAAAACCGCTATTTCTCTTGAAGCCGGTCCTATCGATGATATTGGCTTACTACCGGCAGGCGCCGAAGGTCCAAGTCCTATTGCTCCCAGTGCTGTCTCGACAGTAGATAAAGAAGATAATGTCAGTACATTCTCGGGAAGAAGTTTTGCTGTCTCAAGCATAGCAGTTGCAGCAGCCATGGAGTGATATTCTCCTAACGGTTTCCGCAGAGCGGCTGTAGCTTCCTTGTGACGCTGTTCGATAATATATGACAAAGCAATAACCGCAGCTTTCATTTCGGGTGACAAGGTTGCCAATTCAGCGGCTTCTCTAGCTTCATTTGCTTTGCCTGCTTTGAGAAGCTCTACAGGATCAGACACTGCTCCTTTTTGACTTCCTCCGCATCCGGCAAACAACGCAAAGAGAAACACAAAGATGCTTATAGGTATCATAATAAGACATTCGTTATTTTTTTTTACTCTATCGATCATGCTTTCTCAAGCTCTTCAATGCGAAGCAGGGCATCGTTGATTTTAGACAAACGCTCTGTTGCCTCGCGCAGCTTGTCCTTTTCTTTTTCTATAATGTCTTGCGGTGCACGACTAAGAAATACTTCACTCTCAAGCTTCTTTTCAACCGAAACAGCCAGCTTTGTAAGTTTGTCTTTTTCTTTGTTTAGACGAGCTGCTTCAGCCGACAAGTCGACCACACCTTTTAGGGGAACTGCTATTTCCGCTCCGTCAATAATAGCAGCCGCCGAACCCTTTGCCCTGTCGGAAGACATTGTTTCAATATTAAGCGCATCAATTCTTGCCAAGGATTTTATCAATTCCTCATTTGACAATACGATTTCTTTTAATGCATCGTTGTCAGTATATAAATACACAGGAATTCTCATGGAAGGCGCAATATCATACTCGGCTCTCACCGTTCTGACCGCAGAAACCAATGACATCAGCCTCTCAGCTTGAAGCTTAGCCTCAGTATCAGGCAAACCGTCAGATGCCGTCGGATATCTTGTAATCATGATGCTCTTGGGAGCATCCTTTGATTTTGGAAGCTCCTGCCAAAGAGCTTCTGTTAAAAACGGCATTAGCGGATGCAAAAGCCTCAAAGAAACCTCCAGCACATGGCAAAGAACACGCTTTCCGGTTTGAGCTTTATGCGGATCGTCACCGTTTAGCACGGGTTTTAAAAGCTCGATATACCAACTGCACAGCTCGTCCCAGAAAAAGTGATACAAAAGATGAGTAACGTCCCCGACGCTAAATTCCTCAAGACCTTTGTTCGCCTGCTCCGCAACTTCGGCAAGCCTCGCCAAAATCCATCGGTCCGCCAGTGTTAACGGTTGAGGCACACCGATGTCTGTTTCAATATCTTTTATATGAGGCATGGCAAAGCCCAAAACCGCCTGCCAAATTTTGTTGCCGAATTTGCGATTAGCATCCACTCGGCTTACTGCAAATCTTATATCCTGGTCTTGTCCTGTATAGGCGGCAAGGGTAAATCTTAGAGCATCAGCACCGCACTCCGGAAAACCCTCCGGATAATGCTCCTTTTGGTATGCAACAGCCCTCTCTATTTCATCCTTGGGCAAGGTATAGCTTTGAGTTTTCGCAATCAGTTCTTGCAAACCAATACCGGATACCACGTCCAGCGGATCTATAACGTTACCTCGCGATTTGGACATTTTGTTGCCGTCCTGATCCCTAACCATAGGATGAAGGAGCACATGCCTAAACGGAATATCACCCATAAGTTCAAGGCCCATCATCATCATGCGGGATACCCAAAAAGTAACTATGTCATAACCTGTTTCCAATACAGAAGTCGGATAAAAAGTTTTTAGCGAGTCAGTGTTATCCGGCCATCCCAGAGTTGAAAACGGCCACAGAGCCGAAGAAAACCAGGTATCTAGGACATCTTCGTCCTGTCTGACATTTTTTGATTTGCACTTAGAGCATTCGGTCGGGTCTTCACGAAGCACAGTAACAGCGTTGCAATCGTCGCAATACCAAGCAGGAATTCTATGCCCCCACCAAAGTTGACGAGAAATGCACCAGGGCAGCTTTTTCTCCAACCAATCAAAAAAGCGATGCTCCTGTTGTTTGGGAACAAACAGAGTTTTTCCGCTTTTTACAGCATGTAAAGCCTTTTCAGCCATTTCAGAAGTATCAACAAACCACTGAAGTGATAGTTTCGGCTCAACCACCGAACGACACCTGAGACAACGGCCCGGAGCATATTCGTGATCTCTTCGACCTCTAAAGAGTCCCTTAGCATCAATTGCTTCTTTTACCTTTGCCCTCGCCTCAAATCTGTCCATACCGGCAAAGGGTGCACCGTTTTCATTGACAATTCCTTTATTGTCAAAAATTTCGATAAATTCCAGGTTGTTTCTTTTTCCGCATTCAAAGTCATTAGGGTCATGAGCCGGCGTAACTTTTACCGCTCCTGTGCCTAGCGACGGGTCCGCCAAAATAGGATCTCCTACAATGGGGAAGGTTCGATTTTGAAACGGATGTTTTACACGTTTTCCAATAAGATGCTTGTATCGCTCATCGTCAGGATGAACAGCAACAGCGGTATCGCCCAACATGGTTTCAGGTCTTGTTGTGGCAACAGTTATTTCGCCTCCCCCCTCCACTTCGTAAGCAAAAGACCACATCTCAGCAAGCTCCGGTTTGTCCCTGTCAACTTCAACGTCAGAAAGAGCTGTGGTACATGAAACACACCAATTGATGAGTCTGTTGTCTCTTGTTATTAGGCCTTTCTCATAAAGTCGAACAAACGCCTCTCTCACTGCGCGAGAAAGACCTTCGTCCATGGTAAACCGCTCGCGATCCCAATCCAAAGAAGCTCCCAGTTTTCGATGTTGCTCCTGAATTCGCCCGCCGTACTGTTCTTTCCACTTCCACACGCGCTCCAAAAACTTTTCTCTTCCAATCTTTCGGCGATCAAGACCTTCGTTTTTGAGCTGCCTTTCAACCACCATTTGAGTTGCAATTCCCGCATGATCAGTGCCCGGCAGCCAAAGAGCGTTTCTTCCCTGCATTCTCCGCCAACGAATCAAAAGATCCTGGACAGTAGCAGTAAGCGCATGACCGATATGCAAAGCTCCGGTAACATTGGGAGGAGGCAGTACAATGCAAAACGGTTCTGCATCAGATGCGTCCTTTGCCGCAAAATACCCTTCTTGCTCCCAATATGCATATACCTCGTTTTCAATAGAAGACGGACTGTAACTCTTAGGCAACTCACCTTTTAAAACTTTGCACATCTAATCCTCACTATCTATATGTCCGCTTGAAGAGTCATTTTCTAAAAAATGACCGTCAAGCCCTAGAAACGAAATCTATAAAGAATTTGTTGTCAACGGGCAAGTGTTCGGGTCTATATGAGCGATTTTTCTTATTGTTCACCGGTAACTTATTATTCACCAGTCAATTGATTTGATAGAATTACATCTTGGTTTACAAAATAAACAGACATTTTCAGTGCTCTCAATTAGTGCTATCAAAAGAAACAGGTGTCTCACAAGTGTCTCATTTGTGCTTCACTTTTTTAAAGGCATGAAACAGTTGCGACTGCTCCAATACTTCAACCAAACCTGATTACTTCTTTATTTTTAGCTATTTACAAAGCGCAACAGAATCAATTTTAAGTATCTTTAATAAAAAACACTCGAAAATCAAAGCCGGCACGAAGTTAGCTATATAAATGACAGAATATGTAACCGGCTTGAAAAACAGGAGATTTTATGACCCAGGCCTTTAACAATAACCTTAGACGAACCATCAGTCTTACCAAGGAAATGTTGGCATTGGCTGATGAAGGAGACAGAGATCGAAACGATGATTCCTGCGGCATATTGTACGGCATTCTAAGAGACTGCGCATACCGTTTGAGGGATCTGGCCAAACGAGAATGTATAAAACATAACGAGTGCGGAAAATGGGACGAAGATGAACCGTAATTGTTTAGCTGAAAACATAGAATATCGATGCGGTAGGTGCTCATATATCTATGTTGAAAAAGAAGGAGATTTTACGGCAAATATTCCGCCTTTTACTCCATGGAGCAAACTGCCTCCAAAATGGGCCTGCCCGCATTGCGGATCATCAAAAAGGTATTTTGAACCGCTTTGCTATATAAATATCAAAAAATTGAAAACCATTAAAAGATGATTGTCGGTTAATTATCCAAAACAGAATTCATGTTTGGAATTCCGAACTAATGCACCAAATGCTAGTATTGCATGCGTGGTAATCAAAAACAGTATTTGGGGGCAAATCTTTTCATTCCAAACACAAATCTGCCTAACCTTCTGTTTTTAAAGAATTTATACATTGGGTGGTTTGATATACAAGTAATCGGGCGGTTTGAATATACAAGTATTTAGAGCATCGGTATCCGCCCGTTTCTCGTAAATCATGTACACTGAATTATGGATGATTTTAGAGTAAAGAGTATTAGGTGTTGAGTATGAAGATAATTAGTTTCTATTTGGTCAATGTATTTTTTTTAGTCAGTTTGTTTGGAACGGGTTGCGGGGAAGGTCGCTCAGAACAAAATGATCAGGATAATACTGACTATCAAGACACATATGACGAAACGGGATCAGATACCAACAGAAATGCGGATACAAATTCTGAGGTAGATGTTAATGCAGATTCAGACTCAGAGTCGAATGCAAATCTTGACTCGGATGCTGACTCAGACACGGATGCTGATGCTGACTCAGACACAGACTCGGATGCTGACTCAGACACGGATGCTGATGCTGACTCAGACACAGACTCGGATGCTGATACAGACACGGATGCTGATGCTGACTCAGATACGGATGCTGATGCTGACTCAGACACAGACTCGGATGCTGATACAGACACGGATTCGGACGCTGATAGTAACGTAGACACAGATGTAGACGCAGACGCAGATTCAGACTCAGACACTGACACAGATACTGATGACAATCCTGCATTGTCAATCTGCAACGAACCCGAACCTTGGGCTGTTCCTTCTGCTACAAAAGTTGTCGGTAACGGAACCTCAGCTAGTTGTACAGAATCGGCTCTTCGGGAAGCTGCTACAGCCGGCGGCCTCGTTAAGTTAGACTGCGGAAATGAAGCTGTAACCATAACAATTACCTCAGAAATCATAACCGGAAAAGAGACCGTTATCGACAGCATTGACGGAAATATTACTCTGGACGGCGGCGGTGTTACTCGTATTTTATCAGCACCTAACGGTTCATCACTGTCTGTACGTAACCTGCGCTTCATCAACGGAAAGGCTCCGGCAAGTGAAGAATCAGACGGTATAGGCGGTGCAGTAGCCGGAAACTGGCGCAGTCAAGTTGAAGTGCGCAATTGTACCTTTGAAAACAACTCTGCCGGTCGCGGCGGCGGTGCGGTTTCAGTCTGGACCGGCAGCTCGCTTACCATTGTGAACAGCCGATTTGTCGGTAATCGATCATTTTACGGAGGTGCAGTATACAGCCTGCTCTCACCTCTTAATATAGTAAACTCGGTTTTTGAAGACAATGAAACCATCGACAACGGATGGGGAGAAGGCGGCGCTATCGGAACGGACGGAGCTTCAGAGTACCCGGATGATGCTATTGGCGGCAATATCGATATTTGCGGAACAACAATTAAAAACAACAGAGGCCTTCGCAGCGGAGGAGGCGTATACATATGGGTCTATCCTCCTGACAAAGTAACCGTTGACCGAACAACTATCGAAGAAAACAACATCGGCGGCGGGGGTCTTGGCGGCGGCATGCGAATCAGCAATGGAGAGATCATTGTTAATGCTTCAAGCTTTATCTCTAATGTCAGCGAAAATCACGGAGGTGCTCTTTACTTGGATTGCGAACCGACCTGTACTCTTTCAAATCTAACGATTTACGGAAATCACGCAGAGTCCTACGGAGGAGCCGTCAGCAGCGGAAGTAATGTCATCATTAAGAATACTACTTTTGCCGAAAACTTTGCCGGAGGACACGGCGGCGCACTCTTCGGAGGCAACGATTTTGAAATATATAACAGCATTTTCGTAAATAACTCCGCCGGCAACCCATGGAATCAAGCAAACAACTGCGGCTCAACAGGAAAAGGAGAAAACGTACTACAATGGAAAACTGATTCCAACAACGCCGGTTATGACACATGCATTCCAAACATCATTGCAGCCGACCCCCTTATTGATTCAAATCCAAAAGATAACGGAGGCCCCACTCCAACCCTAATGATCAACCAAAACAGCCCGGCAATAGGAGCCGGAAAAAGTTGCGAGCCCCTTGACCAACGCGGCCTTCCCCGTGATGCTGCCGTCTGTGATCTCGGTTCTGTAGAGTTACCCTAGAAAGCGTCCTTTTCCGGCAGAACGATGTTGCAATGCATCAGCAGAGCAAAAGAGATTCTACAAAAAACAAGTAATTATCACCATTATACAGCGGGATCAGTAACTTGTCCGACAAAGAGAACAAGATCATTAATATCGTGTATTAAAAATACAAACGGGCGATCAACAGTAAAATTGACCGGAGGCGGAGGGATAGATACTGTTTCGAAAATCACGGCAGTTGCCGCCGCAGCTTCGGTACCGTATTCGTCAATTCCTATAAAAGCTTGGTGCAAAACATCAGCTATATATAGATTTTCTTCTGTACTAATACCTCTAAAATCTGCCTTAAGCTCATCAAAGGCATCTGTCATTCCTCTACTTTCTAAAATTTCTTTCATTGAGACACTACCGAAAGAAAAGCTGAAACGCGGCAGAACAAACGAAACCAAATTGCTCTCAGCTGCTTTTAAATCGGCTTCCAATTGAGAAGCATCAATCTTATCTCTAATTTCCTCAAAACGTCCCTCGTCCGGCAGAATTATTGTCATGAACAATTCTTCTCCGTCATAAGGAATACTCGCCAATTGGTAACCGTCTCTTGCCAGATAGGAAGTGCTGATTGTTTGACGCATCATGGGAACTAACACTGCTTCTTTTGAAAAATAGTTAAAAAATCCCTCAGAAGTCATCTCTGTCAAAAACGGCGTAGCCCAGCTTCCTTTGAAATAAAGAGCATTGGTAAGAACAACTCTGGTGTTACTGTTAAGCGAATCAGGAGGCAATAATTCTTCTATTCTTTCATAGGTTTGTCGGTACGCCCATTCATTTATAGCGAGTCTTGCTTGTTCAAAAGAAAAAATAAAATCTACAAGCTTAATCCCGCTGTCATAATTCACAGACAGCGTATCAAGAAATTCGGTCTCAACAGTATAGTTTTCTTGGGCCCAAATTGCATTGACAGGAGAAAGCTTCACGCTCAGCTCACCTTCTCCGCCGTCTTCTCCACCGTCTTTCGGCGGATGGGGATCGATGTTTCTTGAATCAAGCTCCAGCATAGTGCGATTTCCGGCAGCGTGAAACAACTCATCAGTAAGTGTATTATTCATTGCCGAAGACATCTGAGAAGCTGTATCGCCCTTGGCACCTGCATAGGCCATTCCCAATGCTAGTGACACGCTGACCGGTGAATAAACCAAATTTTTTTGAAGAGAGGTTCCTTTGGCAAGAGCTTTAAAAACAGACAAACCAAAATCATTTGTAGATGTTATGTAGTTTCTATAATCAGAATCCGAGATTTCCGGTTCTAGACAATAACTTAATTCAGATCTAGCCTCTTGTATTTTACCGTCGCCGGTGTTTTCAGAGGCTGAGTCTGCATTATGGTCAGTATCTGTCTCGGTATCATAATAGTTTTCGGCATCACTTGTCAGTGTATCATTATTTGAGTTTTGGACGTCCGCTTCATTACAAGCCGTAATTTTGAAAACCAACAATGAAACAACCATAATTTTATAAACATGTATCAATTCCATAAGAAACCTCCTAATTAGTTGTTATACAAATTGCATCTCTTCTTACATAAGATGTCCAGGCAGCAAAATGAGAACCAAAAAATTAATTTGAATTTCCCGCTCCCGTAATTTCCCGCGCCAATTTCCAATTTCCCGCGAATTTCCCGCGCCCAATTTCCCGCGCCCAATTTCCCACGCCAATTTCCGGAATTTCTCGCGCCCTGAATTTCTTGAATTTCCCGGAATTTCCCGCGCCCGGGTTGACAAAATCCCACCAGAGTGCGGGATGGGACCGGCAAAAAAAATCAACCCGGGTGCGGGATGCAATGGCATTCGCTTGAGCCCTAGCCAGACAAGCATCATTTTTATCACATGATAA
>CAYWLQ010000086.1:0-23752 GCA_964458775.1 uncultured Myxococcales bacterium
CTGCATCCGTGTCTGCATCCGTGTCTGCATCCGTGTCTGCATCCGTGTCTGCATCCGTGTCTGCATCTGTATCCGAATCTGTGTCTCCATCAGATGATGATGTGTCATCACCATCATCTTTTGTTGATTCATCATCGCTGCAGCCCATAACTGATAGTGTGCTTACAGCAAAAGATAAAAGCCAAATTTTTGTTAATAATCCCAAATTCATTTCTTCCTCCTTTTATGGGTGATAACCCAATTTTAACCAAAAAAATGTAGTTGAATACTCACATTCAAACTATATTATTAAAAAAACAAAGAACATTTTGCCAAATTGATATATTCAGCACAATAAATCATTTAATAAAATACTAAATTCCTAAATTTAATAAGCGCCTCATCAAAACCCTATAAATTATAAAAAACCTTTTCTAAAGTGTTAAAATTTCAATTATGCTTAGATATAATACCCAAATAACTGCAAATTGCAATATTGACTGGTTAATTGCACATAGTATTCATCTCAAAGAAAAAAAGAGATATAATATTTGGGTTTATATCTCAAAGCGTCCTTTTTTGAAAGGGGGGTGTCGGTTGACGAGAGAGTGTGTATGATTTTATGATGTTACGCAGTGAGGAGACCGATTTTTCCGCCTTAAAAGAATATGTTTGAGGGCGGATATTGGTTTATTTTTGGGGTTAAAAAAACAAGTATTTGGCAACAACTCTTTTAAATTTTTTCATTAAGTCCATTCTCTTATTGAATATATTGTCAAAACAACTACATTGTTTACAAATACTATAACTTAAAAGATAAATAGACTATTATATTAAACGTACTTAGAAAAATCGTGTGTTTTTCGATGATTGCTTAAAAAAATCATCATTATGAATTTTTTAAAAATGAATAATGAAAAACAACAAAACCGTGACTTGTTTGCACAAGCTTTTGAAGCCAGTGCTGATCTAATAGCAATATGCACATATGCTGAATTAAACATAGTAGAAATTAATGAAACATTTGTGAAAACACTGGAAATAAATAGGAGCGAGATAATCGGGAAAAGTTTGATAGATTTGAATATCGGAGTAGACAAAGAATTTAAAGATTTCGTTGTCAAATTATTACAAGAAAAACATTCAATACAAGATATTGAAATATCTTTAGTTACTAGGAAAGGTGAAAAGGTTCATTGTTTGTTTTCGGCAACTATTGCAGAGAAGACAAACGATCTACTAATAATGATAGTTTTAAAGGATATTTCAAAAAGAACAAACGCAGAGAGACTTCTTCGCATTCAAAGAGATTTAAGTCTAGCAGTCGGCACAGTTTCCGGACATAGAGAGATTATTAGATGCCTATTGGACTATTCCCTTCGTATAGAAGGATTGGATTCAGGAGCTGTTTATACAGTTGACGATTCTTCAAATAACGCTGAACTAATGATGTCAGTCGGTCTATATGAAGATTTTGTAAAAGCATTATCTTATCTTTCACCTATTTCATCACAAACTGTTCTCCTTTCCTCAGGACGGCCGATTTATTTGTCTTTTGATGAAAATGAAACCGTAGAAATTAGAAATAGTGAAAATCCTGAGTTAAAAGCCGCAGCCATAGTTCCAATTCGACATGAGAATAAAGTAATAGGTGCACTATGCCTTGCTTCTCATGAGGTTGCAGAGATTCCGGAAAGAGCCAAGCATACAATTGAAGCAATTTCAGGCATGATTGGAGGTGTTTTTGCAAGAGCAAAAGCCGAAAAGTCATTGCGAGATAGAGAGGAAAGTTTAAGACAATCTGAAAAAATGCAGGCAATAGGACAATTGGCCGGAGGAATAGCACACGATTTTAATAATCAATTGATGGGTATAATAGGATATTCTGACTTACTACACGCTGCTCTAAAGGATGATTCTAGACTGTCACGATATGTGGAAAATCTGCTTCTTGCAGCAAGACGGTCAGCAGAATTAACCGCACAACTACTGGCTTTTGCACGAAAAGGTAAATACCTTTCAATTCCAGTTGATATCAATAAGACCGTTCAAGAAGTTATTGGTCTTTTAAGCCACAGTATTGACAAGCGTATCTTTATAAGGCAGCACCTTCGCGCAGATCCGTGTATAACACTAGGTGATCCTTCTCAATTACAAAGTGCAATACTTAATTTGGCATTGAATGCTCGTGATGCCATGCCTAACGGAGGTGAATTAATCTTTACAACAGATGTAATCGAGTTTTTTGACTTTCGCTCCTGGGACAATCCTCCTTTTGATTTATCTCCAGGTAGGTATATTTCTATTGGTGTTTCAGATACAGGAGAAGGTATTTCACCGACCATTAGAACACATATTTTTGAGCCTTTTTTTACAACAAAAGAACATGGTAAGGGAACAGGGATGGGGCTGGCCGCAGTTTTTGGCACTGTTAAGAACCACAAAGGCGCAATAACCGTAGACAGTGCACCAAATAAAGGTGCCTCCTTTCGCATTCTTCTTCCCTTAATAGAAACCAAAATCGAGTTTAATGTTGCTGAATCCAAGAAAACAGTCGCTAACTTGAGCGGTGTTAGAGTATTAGTGGTTGATGATGAAGAAGTTGTTCTTAATGTAGCAAGAGAGATGCTTGCTCACCTAGGATGCAACATAAGTATTTGTAGAAACGGTCGAGAGGCCATTAGAACTTTTAAACGCAATCCGAACGATTTTGATATTATCATTCTGGATTTGATAATGCCCGAAATAAGCGGAAAGGACGCAATCGTTCAGTTTAAAAAAATTAATCCCAAAATTCTTGTTATTTTATCTTCAGGATACAGTGTAGGAAAGCAAATCAATAATTATCTCTTAGACGGAACAGTTCAGTTTATTCAAAAACCGTTTATGTTGGATGAACTCTCTAAGAAAATGGAACAAATTATGTCCGGATCAACGAAACGGGCACTCGAGAAATAGATTGTTTCCAAAAGCCGTTGCAACAGTCGGCTCTGTTAATAAAACATCATATTTGCATCCCAAAACACAAGTTGAGTCTATATTTCCGCACATCATACACAAATCACAATTTGGATCGAGACAATCTATCAAATCATTGCCGTCATTATCAGCTCCGTCACTACAAGAATATTCAGTTCCCTCCAACAAATCAAAGTTTTCACAGTAAGACCATCCTACTGCTTCATGAGACAGATACTGCTTTGCGTGGTTACAGTTTAAGGGAGCAGGAATTTTTCTTATAGGGCAAAATAATCTTGTTGATATTAGTTGATCCCCTTCCCATTTCTGTTGAATAGCTGATTTTTCAAAATAATTGCTTCCAAATATCAGCTCTTTGGGACATGAAGAATCAGTAGCAGCACTTCCCGTCCTAACGATTTCGACGTACATCTCGCATCTAGACTGGATACAATTTTCACAATAGTCATTGGCATATGGAAGTGTTTCTAAACCATCTGATAACAAACATTCTCCTTTTTTTATTGTTTCTCGCAAGGTTTGTTTCAAATAACTAAATGCTTCTGAATAGTTTTCATCACAAATTGATTGAACAAACCCACGTTTTCCAAACAACGCTGCTGTTTCAACTAGTCTTCGACCGGGGCGTGCTGAAACGATCTCGACATTGTTTTCAATTTTTTTGCATACGGGACTGTAATGATAGTAAGTTGTATCCTCTTGAGTTTGAAATAATTCTACCTTTAATTGCATATCGGGTGTTGCCAAACAATTATTCTCTTTTAACTCCGACCCTGTTCCAATACATGCTTTGGAGTTAACTCCGGTCAGTGAAATAAAAGCAAGTGCTGATAAATTGTTGTTCTTAAGTTTTAGTAATTCATCATAGTATCTATATGTTGGAAAAAGAAACTGTTGATTCTCCTCAGATGCATGACATGCAATGTGAAGTCGATCGTTGGGACCGCTTTTCCATTCTTCTGTAACAAACAAATCTTCATCCTCAATTGAACAATCATCTTCACTGGAAATTATTATCACTGCCAACATGTGATTATCAGATAAAAATCTTGGATTTTGTTTTAGTGCTCGCAGCATCGATTCTAACTGCTGCTCTATTGTACATCCTGTGTGTTCTTGACCTATTAGACATGCTGCCTTTTGAGCAAACAAAGGATCCGGATTAGTTGCTGTAGTTTCAATCCAAGAATTCTTTACCTTAAAATCGCAACTGAGTGTGTTGTTTTCAGACGGTGAAATACAGTATCCAAATTCACAACTCCAACTCTCAGGGCATTGATGTCCGTCTGAATCGCATTCCACAACATTATTGTCGATCTGTATATCTGTAGGAGGGTTTGGAATATCACCTAAAACACCATTGTCTCCATACAAACTACAACTGGTAAGGCTAATATTTTCGTCCGTCTCTCCGGTTTCACCCCACTGTAATCCCAAGTCGGACGATACTTTGGCAAAACGTATATTAGATATAGGTACTGCAGGTCTTACAGGTTTAGTAAGATCATTAATCAAAGAGAAGATAGATGAAGAAAGATTGAGTCGGGCCTCTTTTCTATTAAAAGTGTTGTCAACTATTACAATTATATCTACACCGCTAAATCCGACACCGGTGTTTCCAAGAGATAGAATTGTCTTATTTTGAAAGCCGTCATATTTGCTGTCATCAATATCACGAGGATAGTTATTTTCATTATTATTGCCGTTTCCGACATCATCCAAGAAAACATTCTCTCTACAAGAAAGAAACAAAATAACGGCTAAGAAAACTGAAAAGGGATTTGTCACAATCAATTTCAGCGTTTTATTTCTCATGAAAAGTTCGTCTCAAAATGTGCTGTTTGGAATAAAAAAAGAATCAATTCATCTTTCTAAGCATATCTCGTGCTTGCATCGCAACAGAGGATCCACTATTTTCTTCTGTTATCTTGACAAGCAATTTGCGTGCACGTTCTGTCTCACCGAGTTTAATCAATGACGCAGCTAATCGTATTGCAGCTTTAGCTCTTAACAATGGTGTACCCTTCCCGGTTGCTAAATAGTCATCAAAAATAGCAGCGGCACCGAGATGATTCTGAAGATTCTCTTGAAGCAAAACACCGGCTTTAAATCGTGCTCTATTTGCCTGATAATCTCCGGCAATTGCAGTCAGCTTTTTATATGTTTCTACTGCTTCAACATACTTTCCAGCTTTTCGACGGCAATCTGCAAGCAATGAATAAGCCTCTGTATCCACAGGATGAGAACTAAGATGATTTAGGAGAGCAGTTTCAGCTGCTTCAAAACGACCCTCAAGTACCCAACTTCGCCAAAGCTCTATTCCTTGATAGTTTGATAGAATATCATCAACATTTACTGCGGACGGTTTGTTTTCTTTTGATGATTCAGCAGATGTTGAAACAGGTTCTTCCAAGGAAGGTTCTTTAACAGATGAAATATTACTTAACGATGAAGATTTTGCTAAATTACGAGGTCTGTTTAAATTACGTTCTCCTCTTTTAACAATTTTAGGAGACGCTGCCTCATTATCATTTACAAAAGGAAAAAGTAACATTGCTGAGCGAAATTGTTCTTCTTCAATTTCACCTAACAGCCTGGCTGTTTCCTCTTCTTCGTCATTATCTGTAATGCTTAAATCAGCTATTCCGTCAAGTGATACAGTAAGAGCTTCACCTGCTGACAAATGCCATTCACGCTCTCCATGTTCTAAAACTTTAACCAAACCCTCTGCTACTGAAACACGAATAATTCCGTCTGTGTTGTCAACAGTAAACCTTGTACCCACCACAATCACTTGAAAGTCACCTGCTTCCACAATAAACTGTCTGCCTGCTTCACGTTTTGCCACAGAAAAAGCCGCAACCCCATGCTCCAGACGAAGAATCACAGATTTTCCGTTTGAGGATATAAGACGAAGTTTGCTCATAGCGGCTAATCCAAAACGGTCATTGCCAAATCTTCCTATAGTTCGACCATCCAGTTTGCTTTCGTACTCAATAGTAGGACCTTTGGGAGTTTCCGCCGCTTCCAATATCACTGCATTATTGACTCCCTGTGATTGCGACATTTCACTATTTTGAATTGTTGAATTACTGACATGCGTTGCAAGCATAAATGCTGCAGCAAAAGATACACATGCAGTTAAAGGCACAAGTACCTTCGCGCTAAAGAAACCGTTTGAAGAAGCCTCTAAAATGGCTCTTTGTACCAACCGAGACGCTTCTTCATCGGTAGGAACAAGAGACATTCTTCTTTCCTTGGCTTCGTTTTTTAATACATTTTTAGTACAAGCCCAAACATCCATTAGTTTTCTGCAGTCAGAACAGTCAACAAGATGTTCCTCAAAGTACTCTCTTCCCGCTCGTTCCAATCTTCCATCAAGATAGTGCGGCAAATGTTCGCAAGGTTTCATCATGCTTCCACCTCACAAAAAAGCGGTTCAACAGCTATCAAACTCATTTCTTCCATCATCAATCGCCTAGCACGATGAAGCCTTGTCCAAACTGTTTTTGGACGAATCTTAAGAATTTCAGCTATTTCTTCTCCAGTAAAACCTTCTACAGCATGCAAAAACAGTACTTCGCGCTGACCGGCCGTCAGCTTGTCCAAACCATGTGTTAAGGTGTCTCTAACTTCCATATCGCGAGCCGGATTTCTCATTGTTTGAATTGCCAGACCTACATGCTTGTTTTCATGTTTATCGAGAAGTTTCCTTCTCAACCAATAAGTACGACGCCAAGAACTTACTGTTTTAACTGCAATCCCATATAACCAAGCTTTAAATTTCATTTGTTCTTGATATTTAGATGCTTTTCTATTCAAGATAAGAAACACATCTTGAACCATCTCTTCTGCTTCAGCTACTGATATTTCCGGACAAAATCTCATCATTGCATCCTTAACCATAGCAGCATGACGTACATATAATTCAGCCAACGGTTCCGTATGTCCGCTCGCCAAAATCCTCATCAATTGCTCATCATCAAGTTCTGACCAATATGTCTTCATAATATCACTTCATCGGAAAGCCGACTTCCCATAAACATTTCATCAGAGTTTACTTTCCTTCCCTTATTAAAAAATAGCATAACTATAAAACTCCGGTAATAAAACCAATCTTAAAAGCAAAATCTATTATAGGAGTTGCAAGAGCTGTTGAATTATTGGATTCTCTCTCAAAAATATGGCTTCTTGTAATCCCCCCTGCTGTCCAGTCCACAAACACAGAAAAAGATTGGGATACTCTAATAAGCACTTCCAGGCCCAGAGCACCTCGAAAAGACCACCATTTATAGTGCTGATAGTCACCTTTTTCAAAAACTGAGCTTTGAGAAGACCGAAAAGCTGTTATCTCTCCTATAGGTCCGGTTTCAAATCGCCCCATTTTAAACCTATAGCCGCCTGACAAGGTCATATCCAATCGCCAACCTGTTATTAGACCGTCAACTCGAGATTGTTTAGGTCCGTACTTTCCGGCAACATGAATTCCTGTAAACAATCCTTTGGTAAGCTTTAGCCTTCCTCCCAATGCTGTTCCCCCACAGAGAGAATTTCCTTTATGTCCGTACAATCCCCCATTTAATCCCAGTGCCAATTCAACAGAGAAAAAAGGTTCCTTGGAATGCTTTTTTTCCGGTTTTTCTCTTGCAGCAAACAGATAACCGGTATCAAGCATTTCTCTGACCGCCAACGCCAACTCTTCCGGAGCTACTGCTTCTACGGTTCTTACTGTTGCGTTTCCTCTATCTGTAACAACAAACTGAACAAAGTATCCGCCGCTTGTGCCTATTGTAACCCACAAAACAGCTTTGGCAGAAAATCTCCTTATAAGCGGTTGTATGGCAGAAAGCTGTTGGGGTAATGTTAGGTCCAGAAAGTCTTCTCGCTCAATAACTACCTGCTCAACTTCCAATCCGTCGAGTGCCAACCGTAGTTCCCCAACCAATTGTTTTTCAACGTTGATAGATGTATCATCTTTCGCCGCCAATAATACCAAAAGCGGTGAGTCAGATGACAAATCAGAATCTTCAATAGAAAAAGCTTTTTGAGATACAAAAAAAACGACACAAATAATTAAAGCAGCGAAGGTTACTTTTTTATTTGTTTTTAGATTTACCAAAACGTTTTCTCTCCTGCTTTACGAGAACGTATATAATAATATAAGATGACAGACGAGAAAAACATTCCATATTCAACCAAAGGAACCCAAGTTGGAGATGACCATTCTTTTTGAGCCCACCATTTATCAAGAGGTAAATAAGAAAAAACTGTAAATGCTGACAATACATACCAAGGCCAAATGCCTAGCGGTGCTGCAATAACCAATATCCACAATAAATACCACGGGTGTACTATTGGTGAAACTAAAACAAGACAACCTATTATACATGCAGATATTGATAACGGTGAATTCACAGATCGAATAGACCAAATGATGATAACACCCATTATTAGGGTCATTAGCACTTTAGTCATTGCCAACGAAATATCTCTAATGGAAAAAGTTCCGGGAGCCGACGGATCGAATCCTCCGTCTTTATGTAAAGAAAAGAAGGTTCCCTCCAAGTATGATGCAATAGAGTCTAAAAATGGAATATGAATCAACACATCAGAATTGTTTGATTCCGACAATTTCATTAAAATAGAACGAAAAACATACTCAATTGTTGTGAATAACCCTCCGTTTCCTTCCCAACGTCTCGCAAAGGCATCAAGGGTCTCTACTAAACCCAAATGCGCTGACAAAAACGGAATATAGAAAATAGTCGTCAAACAAACAAACATAAGTATCGAACAAATACCTATTCTAGTTCCTACGCGAAAACCCTTTACAACAATCAACGGCATTAGAAGTATAGGAGCAATTTTAATACTAACTCCTAATGAAAGAAAAAACGCCGCAGATACAATTTTCTCCCTTTCCAACATTACCAAAGCTGCCATCATAGTAAGCATAGCTACAGGGTCTAAGTGTCCTGACATACCGGTCTCAATAATCGACATAGGATTAAGTCCGTATATTAATCCGGCAAATAGAGCGCCGCTGTGTTCAGAATATTCATTTTGATTTTTTAGCCGAAGTCGTCCTTTAGCCAAATAAATAATAAAAAAAACAAGAAATGCGTCTGTAATTGAAGCTGCTATTTTAAATCCAGTTTCTGAGTGGGAAATTTTCGTAACAATAGCAAAATATAACTGTGCCAAAGGGGGATAGATTGTTTTCAATTCAGGATGATTGATTCTCTCCCATGATTTGTTTCTAAAAGCTTCAAGTTCATTGTCTGTAGGTGCATATCGATAGGGATTAATTCCTTCATTCATTATGCGACCGTCCCAAATGTAGCGATATATATCATCACTAAATACGGGAGGAGCAAAAACCAAGAAAAGACGAAGCCCCAAGGCAACTCCAAATACTGATATTGAAGAAGCAAAGAGCATCGGTCTTTTGTAATAAATAAAGAGAATGCCTAGATATGGGAAATGAGCTAACACCACAAGAAATACAAAACGACTGATCGGGCTCCATCCACCTAAAACGGCTAAAATACAAATTGATACATATATAGAGGTACATGTCCTCTAGACCAAACAGACATTGGCTAAACTATTGCGATTTGAGGTTCATAGCACGTAGCGTATCGCGAGCAACTGTTCCCTGAACACCTTTCTCTGATTGAAGGGCAAGGAGATAGCCTCTTTCATTGAGACCGGAAAGTATATCTGCAGCCATCTGACGATAATTGGCGTCATTTCTCACCGTATCGACCAGAAGCTTACGAATTTGCTGGGCTGTAAGACCATTCGGCCCGTCATCCCATCCGGTCTTTATTCGATCCATAAGATGTTTCCAAGGCCAAAGAATTTCATCAGTTCCGACAGTTTTTTCTGACAACAATCGAGCATTTGCCAATCTCTGATATATTCGCTTGCTTTCAAAAATTTCTTTGGTCAAAAATACTTGGTGTCCTTGGTACCATTCTCTTAAAACCAATCTGGATTCTTGTCCCTGCATAATCTTGATTACCTTGTTCACAACCGAAGAAATGTCTCCTCCAAGAAGAAGAGCAAACACAGCAGCTCGTTGCCGATGCTCGTCGGAGCTATCCAGTAATTTTATTAATCGCTCTTGATTGGCAGTGTCTGCAGCCTCACCTATTGCTATCGCTGCCGGCTTGATCAGCTCAAAGTCTGACGAGCTTTCCAATAGTTTCATCATAGCTTCCACAGCAGCTGCGCTTGGTTTAATCCATAATCCCTGAACCAAAGCAGCACGTGCAACAATGTCAATACTGGAATCTGACAGTTTTGATACAATATCGGCCATTACAGCATCGTCAGCACAATAGGTTAGCGATATACCGGCTTCTTTTCTTAACTCTTGATCGTCCTTAACGTCCAGCAAGATATTCATCAACTCTTTACCTGCTTCAGGAGTGCCCAAAAATCGCAACGCAATGATTGAATTTCTTCGTTCTTGTAAGCGGTCTTCCATTTGCCAATCGCGGCTTTCAAGCAAGGCAGCAAATTTTTCCTCTTTTCGCTCCGTTTTTGTCATTTGCATACGTTTTATAAATTCTTTAGCAATACCAGGGCAATTAAGCCTTGCCAAGGACATAGCCGCAGCCTGAAAGAAGAATCCGCTATCTGCATCTAAGAACGGACGAATAATTGAACAAAACTGTTGATCTCCTGTTCGCCCCATTGCATCAAAAAGAGGATCAGAATCCACTTTTACGCGCTTTGCACACTCAGGAGTATTGGAATAAGGAGCATTCTCATCATATATCTTCTTCAAATAATTAGAGGCTCCTTCCGGTTTAACATTGCCAAACCAAGAAAGAACACCGTTTGCAATCTTTCTTGCCATATCATCCTGACGATAACGTGTAGCCTCATCCGGCATCTGTTCTTCTGAAATGGGAACCCACTGGGTTTTTTTGTACATCTCTTCTGCGATTCTCGGGTCACCCAATTCTTCTAGTGTCCACAAAGCTTGATTGCGAATCTGATCTCCTTGAGCTACTGATTCTTTGTCAGAACCCGGAAATGATTCACTCAATACTGACAACAGAAAGTCAGCAGATCGAG
Organism: uncultured Myxococcales bacterium; assembly: GCA_964458775.1. GTDB lineage: Bacteria > Myxococcota_A > Polyangia > JAAYKL01 > JAAYKL01 > CAYWLQ01. The sequence continues at coordinate 11,050 of CAYWLQ010000086.1, forward strand.
GATCTCTAAGGGCTTTAAACTTGCCTATAATCTTGTATTTTTCGTCGGCATGAGGTGTGTTTTTATAGATCATCTCAAGTCCCGGAGAACCTACTGATTGAGTGATTGCATTGATAACCGAATCCCTCAGCGCCGGTTTGTTATTCATAGCTTGAAGCAATGCAGGTCCTGAACGAGGGTCTGTGGTTCTTCCCAATGAAATAGCCGCAGCTTCAGCGACATCCAAGTTATCATCTCCAACCAGTTTGAGCAAAGGAGTAACAACATCACCGTCTGTTCGATACCCCAATTCAAGAGCCGCATACATTTTTAACATAGGGTCGGGACTATCAGCCATTTGAATGAGACGATCTGTAGTTCCGATTCTAACGATTACATCCGGCTCGAATTCAGGAAGACTTCTTTGCGTAATGATTCGCTTTCCGACTGCTTCTAACAGCGGAGCAAAACCTCTATCATCACCAAGTGTGCAAAGAGCCCAAGCATATTCAGCTTTTGCCAATTCTTGAGCTTGTTGCATTTGAGTAAAGATAGGACCTATTCCGACTTTAGCCTCTTCGCCGCCAATTTTAGCCAGAGCTTTAGCGGCTTCACGTCCGACTTTTCCTCCTTTGCTGACCGTTTTGGCTAAAATGTCAACTGATCCTTTATCTTTAGCCATACCAAGTTCAAGAGCAGCCTGAGCAAGAATTTCTTTGTTGTCAGACTTTGCCAAAATATCTCTCATGGCAGCTTCAAACTGACCGTCAGGCAGGGAAAGTGCCTTGGCCAACTCCTTTTCCCATTTTTGCTGATTTGTGTAGTCTTTGTACCACAAAAATGCCGCGACTCCGCCGGCGACCAAAAGTAGGAGAAAAATAATAAGCATTCCCCTGTTTCCGTGATTGATTTTTTCGTCCCCTTCCCAATTCTCGTTGTCCATTGGAGCGGGAGGCGGAAACCCTCCGGGAAACGAATTATTGCCAGATGTTTCGGATCCAAGCTCACCAGGATTATTAACCTCGTTCATTTGCGGCTCCTCTCTATAGTTGACTCTAAAAAGTTGACTCTAAAAAAAATTCGAAGAACAGTACCTCAATTCACACATATTGATCAACGGTTTGTGATATCTTTCCTAACTAACTCGAAGATTTCAATGATTTACTATTGCTGAAATATTGAAAAAATTTATCAACATGGTTATATTGATAAACAATTTGAAATTTTCAATGAAATTTTTGGCAAAATAGTAACACTAAATATCATATCATTTGATAGAAAATAACAAGAAGTCGAAAAAACAGTTTTGCTGAATCGGTGTTGCTACTTGACCCGACATAAGACGACTGGTAGAAAATAGGTTCTTTGGAGGAGATAACTATGACCAAATCGGAATTGATTGATGCGGTTGCTAGTAAAACCAATATTACAAAAAGTCGTGCAGAGCTTGTCATCAACTGCATTTTTGATGCAATGACTGATGCATTAAAACGCGGTGAAGGCATTGAGATTCGCGGACTAGGCAGTTTTACTGTTAGACAATACAAGCCATATAACGGTCGCAATCCTCGAACAGGCAGTCCTGTGCAAGTTGCTTCTAAGCGATTGCCGTTTTTTAAAGTCGGCAAAGAGCTCAAGGAAATGGTTAATGAGACAGACAATTCAGAAGGCGAAAATTCTGCTGACTGAAACGTACCTCTTCTTGTTATAGGCGTTGTTGTTTCGTAACAATAACGTTGCCTATTAAAGATGGCTAATAGCAAAATAATCGGTTTATTAGCTGATTTACCGGAATGTTGCGGTGTATATTTTCTGAAAGACCGTTCAGGTACTATTCTATACATCGGAAAAGCCAAGAATCTCAAAAATCGTGTGCGTTCGTATTTTATCGACAGCGGCCAAGACATGCGATTTATCGCTCAAAATACAAAACAATTGGTTGCTGATATTGAAGTAATAATCACAAAAACAGAAAAAGAGGCTCTTCTCCTTGAGAACAATTTAATTAAATCTCATTCACCTAGGTTCAATATAAAACTGAAAGATGACAAAACCTACCCTAGTATACGGCTTGATCGGAAAGCCCAATGGCCGAAACTGGAAATTGTCCGCAGTCCAAAAAAGGACGGAGCTATTTATTTTGGACCATACCCTTCAGCCTCTGCAGCCAGGCAAACTCTCAAGATAGCACAAAAAGGGTTCCGTTTGAGATCATGCAGAGACACAGCAATGCGCAATAGGACCAGACCTTGTATACAGCATCAAATGCATCGATGTCCGGCTCCTTGTGTACTGTATGTGGATCCTAATGAATATGCAGACCAGGTAGAATTTGTTAGATTGTTTCTTTTAGGAAAAAAGGACGATCTTATAAAAGAGCTGAAAGCTCGAATGCTCAAGGCATCATCTGAAACAGAATACGAACGTGCAGCCTTTTTTAGAGATCAAATATCAGCGGTCGAATCAACATTGTCAAAGCAAAGCATTACTATGCCTGATAATATAGATAGAGATCTTATTGGTTTTTATCGAATGGGAGATGAAATTCAATTTGCGCTTCTTGAAATAAGAGAAGGAAGGCTTATCAATCGACTCGGATACTATTTTGACAGTCAGGAGTTTCCGGATAGCGAGGTGATATCATCCTTTCTTGTTCAACACTATCTAACGGATGAGAACAGATTTATTCCTGAAGAAGTAGTGGTTTCCATTTCGGTGCCGGAAGCTTCGGCACTTCAAGAATTACTCTCAGAAAAACGAGCCGGCAAAGTTCAAGTTATTCACTCTAAACGCGGAGTTCGTGCCGTCCAGATTGAAACTGCTGACCTAAACGCAAAGCAGCTTTTTACGTCTAGGCTCCATGACGAAAATTTGGTTCAGAAAAGACTTAAATCCATTCAAACAAAACTTCGTCTTGATAAACTTCCTAGACGAATTGAATGCGTAGATATCTCTCATTTAGGTGGAACCGGAACCGTAGGAGCTGTCAGTGTTACAATAGATGGAGAAATTTCTCCTAAAGAAGCCAGACTTTATCATGTTAAGAAAACTCAAGGCGGAAATGATTTTGAAGCAATCAAAGAAGTTTTGTTAAGACGTTTTATACGTGCTACAAATAGAGAAAAAGGTTGGGATGCACCTGATTTGCTTTTAGTTGATGGCGGAAAAGGACAACTAGCCATAGCATTGGCTGTTTTGAGAGAGTTGGGAATATCAGATCAACCTGTTGTATCTATAGCCAAAGCCCGAGAAGGTGATGGAGATGTCGCTTGGGATCGTATTTTTTTACCAAACCAAAAAAATTCTATTCAAATCAGAGCAAACGCTTCAGGTTTACATATACTCGCAACAGCAAGAGACGAAGCTCATCGTCTGGCAATTTCTTTTCAACGTAGGATTCGTAAGTCAGAAAGCTTCAAATCTACTTTGGACAAAATTCCAGGCGTCGGTCCAAAAACCAAACGTTTGTTACTTAAACATATGGGAAGTATAAAAAGAATTCGCGAAGCTACACAAGAGGATTTGGCAAAGATCCCCGGAATAAGTTCGAATATCGCTTCAAGAATTAAGGAAAATCTAAAATAAAGCTGCTACAATATGCGCATCTCAGCCGTTCCGTTAACACAGGTATCGCTGCAATCAGGATCATTGCCGGCTATGTACTCATATGAAGGTGAGAGTATATCCTCTCCAATTTTCATATCATCAAGGTAAATATGCACTAGAATCTGTTGCGGAGAAACGTTTGTAATTTGAATGATAAATGTATCAAGAAAAGGACTCAGTCGAGTTTCTATATCACTCATGTTCGATTCACATTGGAAAGCACCGTTGTCAGTAATTGTACAATCGGCGACAATTGAGGTGTTTTTGTCTATTTCTATATGAAATTCATATGTTCCGGGAAGAAATATTCCTTCATCTCTCCGAGATATCTGAATTTGGAGCATATCTATACAATTTTTGTATAGACAATTACCTGTATAATCACCGAGTGTCACGGAATCTGTTTCTGTCCAACAGGATACAACGTTCAAGAAAACGGCTAACAACATAGCGGTATACACAGCAATTGATGCATAACGCATTACAATGAGTCCTTAATAAATTGCATAATTCTATGAAATAAATGCAAACGTGCTTTTGGATCATTAATACTGTGATCTTGGTTCGGTAAGAAAAGTGAAGTAATATTTTTTCGTTCTGATAGAAATGCTTCAAATATTGATGATGAATGAACAAAAAGTACATTATCATCCGACATACCATGAGCTAAAAATAGAGGTTTTTTTAAATTTGACACTAAGGGTAAAAGAGCACTCTGTTCATATCCGTTTGGGTTGTCTAAGGGGGTTTGCATATAGCGTTCGGTGTAGGCGGAATTATACTTTTTCCAATCAGTGACAGGAGCTACAGCAATTCCCATAGACAATGCATCTGTTCGCAGCATTGCGGACAATGCCAAAAAACCGCCGTATGACCAACCGAATACTCCTATACGTTTGGAATCAACAAACGGAAGTGCTTTTAGATACTCAACACCCGCCATTTGATCCTCAAGCTCTAATTGACCTAAAGCCAATCTTATCTGAGCTTCAAAAGAATGACCTCTTCCTGAACTTCCTCTGCCGTCTAAAGTGAAAACCAAAATGCCTCGTCTTGCTAAGAGCTCTCTAAACGGTTGATATATTGGATGAAAATAGTTTCTGGCAAGTTGAACATGAGGCCCTCCGTACATAATTATTATTACAGGATATTTCTTTCCTTCTTGCATATTAATTGGTCGCGTAAGCAATGCGTTAAAAAAGCCGGACGATGTTTTTATAGATAACAAATCGTTTCGTACATTACTTGAACGATAACTGCCCATGTTATGTGCTGCCAATACACCCAAATGTTTGCCGTCAGCTTCGCGTATATCTGTTTTAGGAGATCGATTCAATGCTGAGTGATTGTCGATATATTTGCTGCCGTTTGGTGAATATAATACATCATGAGTGCCCTCTTCCATGTCAATACTTTCTAGTTCTCTTTCTCCTTCTAAAGATATTCTATAAAGTTTTTGCTCAAGCTCATTTTCTGCGTTTGCGGTAAAGACCACTTTTTTTAACTCTAAATCAATTAAATTTATTTTATTTACAGTCCAGCGGCCGCCCGTCAAAGATTTTAGACCGGTTCCGTCTGTTCCTATTTGATAAATATGAGAATATCCGTCTCTCTCTGATAAAAACAACATTTTCTTTCCGTCCGGAAATAGAGCAGGTTCAGAAAGAAGATTGACAAATCTCGGATCTCTTTCAGTAATCACATTTGAACACGGACCTTCATTTATTGGACAAAGCCAAGTTTCAAGTACAGTCTGCAATCTGTCGAGTCTCATTACAAAAAGCTGCTTTGCATTTTGATGCCATAAAACTCTAGGAAGGTACTGATTGGGATCTGCACCAGTATCAAGATACGATATTGAAGAAATTTGTGAGCTAAAATTGACGGATGCTATTCTCACTATAGGATTAGGTTCTCCAGGATAGGGATATGAGACTGGAATAATAGAACCTTTTTTTGTCAAAGTTCTAAACGAAACATTGGCTAAATCCACATCGTAAAACCACAGGCTTTGACTGTCAGATGACCAAGACATTCCCTCTATTGATTTAAACTCTTCAGAATATATACTCGGTACCTCTCCAAAAAGTCTCTTTATTGATCCGCCTTCCGTTATTTGAGTTTCTTTCTGTGAAACCAAATCAATAGCATATATATTAAAATCTCTAATGAAAACGACTCTTGATCCATCGGGAGAAGCTATAGGATTTCGTTCTTCAGCAGCAGTATGAGTCAGTCTAATTTTTTTCCCGTTAAGCTCGACTGCATACAAATCTCCTCCAGCTGCCACAATTAAACGAGATGAACCGCTCCAAGAATAAGATTCCACTGAAATATCAATTTCTGAAAAAATTGGGTTCTCTGTTTTTGAGATGATGTTATGAAACCATAATTCCGATCGATGCTTACTTTTTTTGTCATATACATCACGTATATAGGCTATGCTGTTGCTGTCATTTGACCATGATATTTGTCTAGGGGGAATTCCAGCCGCCGGACTTGTTCCAAATATTTCTATGATTTCTGAATCTTCAACGTTACCGTAATTCTCGTTACGACTGACTAGCATTGCGGGCACAGTGCACAAATTCTGTGCTGTTTTTGAGCATCCGAATAGTAAAATAAATAGTAACACAATTACCAAAGAATTCTTGTTCATAATTAACTACAGTAAAACATGCATAGACTTGTGAAAAGACTAATATGTATTCATTAAAACAATAATTTTCTGCATTTTAGTGACTACACTGATAATTAATGATTATTATGAACTTTATGATCTTGTCTAAAACACCTAAAAATTTGAAAGGAAATATAACAATTAAGTAATATTAAAAGTGTATATAACCGTTATTTGGAAAGGTTAAAAAAAGCGAAGGAGCTAAATCTGTGAACAATCTATTTGAAAACCGTTATTTTCCAATTGATTATATTGTCAGTACTGCTTTTATTCTTTCAATTTTCAGCATGATCGGATGTGCTGAGATGGAGTATAATTACAATCCTCGTGTAACAAATCCTGAAACTAAAGATACATCTTCTGCATCTGATGGAGATACCGATTCAGACACGGATGCGGATAGTGATAGCGATAGTGATAGTGACACAGATACGGATACGGATACGGATACAGATGCTGACGCGGATGCAGATGCGGATACGGATTCTGACAGCGATTCCGATACCGATACGGACACAGATGCTGATACTGACAGCGATTCCGATACCGATACGGACACAGATGCTGATACTGATAGCGATTCTGATACTGATACTGACAGCGACACCGACACCGATACTGACACTGATACCGATACTGACACTGATACTGACACTGATACTGATACCGATGTTGATACTGACACTGACACTGACACCGATACCGATACCGATACTGACACTGATACTGACACTGACACTGATACCGACACCGATACTGATACCGACACCGATACTGACGCTGATACTGATTGTTCAAAATTTGAATGCAGTGACGGAAAAGGCGTTTCAGATATTTCTTCGGATAAATGCGTAACTATAACATTTGGGGTATGGTGGAACACTAGAGATGCTACCATACAGACTAGCGTCGGAGGACAATCTACTCCTTTCTCTTATACAAGCGAATGTAGCAGTACTCCATCCGGAACCGCCAATCTTCCGGCATCTCAAGGACAAACAGTTGTGCTAAAAAGTATTAACGGCAGCTGCCCTACGAATATTCAATTAACAGGAGATGGAAGTTCCAAAGTATCATTCGTTTGTTACTAAACAGAATGATTTCATAAATCATCAATTAGTATAATACCGACTCCCGAATACATCTTTACAATATTGTCTACTGAATCTGCCGGATGTAACTGATAGTCATAATAGTAGTGCGGGTCAAATACCTCACCGTCGGTAATCGATTCACCGCAATTTATAAAAACGTCATCTATTGACACAAGATTTCCTGATGATGAAGAGCCTTCTGTCAAAGAAAAAGGTCTTGAAATATTTAGAAAATAGTTTGCCTCTGATAACACTTTTGCATCTGTTGTAGATGCTATTGCATAACCGGAATCTTCTATATTGTCATAAAAATTATTAAATATGTGTACCTCACCAAATCGACATCTAGGATGTTGCTGCGTTGTATTGTCAAACCAGTTGTGGTGAAGAGTAATTCTAAGTTTACCGGAATCCGTTTCGCTGTGATTATCGGAAGCACCTATTAAACACACCATATTTTGACTGGAAAATCGATTCCAAGAGATCGTAATATAGGAAGCACCTGTTTTAATATCCACTAATCCGTCTTGAGAATTCGAAAAATCATTGTGATCTATCCAGATATGATGAGCATTGTTTTCTATCGACAGAGCGTCTTCTACTGATCCATAGAATTTGAGATTACGAATTATTATGTTGTTTACTCCTGTAAGACGAAGTCCTGCTCCTGTTATGCCTGTGTTGCTTCCGACTCCTTCTATGGTTTTATTAGAAGAGACATCTAATCTTTCGGACAATTCGATTATACTGTTAATACGAATTATTAGCGGAGCATCATTCAGCAGATACTCTTTCAGTTCAGCAGAATTTAAAGGCTCTGCTATTGTTCCTCCTTTTCCGCCCATAGTTATTTCATCAACGGTAGCAAATCCAACAATAGTAAAATCTGGAATTTGTGCATAGTCGCTATCCGAGTCAGTTTCTTTTGAATCAGTGGAAAGACTGTCAGTTGACAGTCTTTCAGTGGATTGTATGTTCTTATCAGAATCAAAGGTTCTATTGAATTCAAATCCGCATCCTAATAGGCCAAAAAAAATTGGCGCTAAAAAAAAACATCTGACTCTATATATGTTAAAAACTACCTGTAACACTGACGAAAATTCCTTTTTCCAAACTCTGTGCGTTTGCAGAAAATCGTTCTTTTGACTTGTTTTTTTTCACTAAATACCTGCCTAAATAAATAATACTAACTGCTGCGACACCGATACCGGTTCCGATTAATATACGAGAGGTTAAGAGTCTATCTTCAGCCGATTCCTGATATTTCAAAGCCGAACTCTCGCTGTCTGCATTGTTATAATTGTCAAATGAACGACTCGCAGCATAGTAAGTAATACCGCCGGCTGTACCGAGTACTATTCCGGCTCCTAAAAGCGACAATCCGGCAACTTTGCTGAAACGAAGCTTTGAAGAGGAATCTTCTTTCAACAATGAGGTAGGAGAAAAAGACTCAGTTTGGCGAATCGTTTGAATTCCTTTATAGAATCCCCCGCCGAACGGAGTTTTATACAAATTTCTATGAAAAGATTGGTCAATACTACCTCTATGGGAAGTCGAAACATCTCGAAATTGCAAACTCGATGCATCTATTTCTATCAATTCTCCTGAAATTTCCGCTTCAGATTCTTCGGACCTCAAAAAAAACGGTTCATTTCCAGGCAAAACAAGAGTAACAGGCTGCTCAGATGTAAAATTGAAATCTGCGATGCGAATTCCCCTGCTGTCTTCAACATAATACTTTCCGGCCATGTTTGCAGATACGGTTATTTTTTTTGAGGTTCCAAAAGAGCTCAGATCCATTAACGGAGTATCAATATTCATAGCAGGAGGATGATAAAACACCTTTAATCGTGCTTTGGGAATTTCTATAGATGAATTGGCAGCTTCTACACAAGCAGCAGCTTCATCGTAGGTTATTAAACCATCCAGATTTATATCCGCAGCACCCAACATAGCACTTCTTAGTTCATGAGAAAAAATACCTGATTCCCATTTACCCCATTCGTGTGTCTCTGATTCAGAGGAAGCAGCAAGAATTACACCGGTATTGGGATATCGAGATAGTTCTTCAGTACTCAAGAAACTTCGAACCTGAGAGGAATAGTCTCCTGTTTTATCCGATTTTCCTCTTTTGTTGACCATATAATATGCATGGCAAGCGTCGAGGATAATATGGTTAAAAGAAGCGGGAGATTCCGAAATGACATGTTTATACAGTTCGGATCTGTAAAACTTAGCATCAGTAAGGTTTATGTAACCTTCTCGATTCGATCCTATATTTCCGTGTCCCGAATAGATAAACATAAAAGAAGTTGAAAAACCTGCCTTATTATCTTCATTGATCAACTCAAAAACTGCCCTTAGAGTCTTAAGCAGATTATCTTTTGTGGGAATATGAGTTGCTTTTTGAGCACTGCTGTAACGCATTTGCGCATCTGAATCCAATACGGTTAAGAGCTTTGTTGATACGCCTGCAGCAATTAACATTTCATAGTATTTCGCTGCATCATCGTCGGCGAAGCGTAAAGGTGTTGTATCTTCATCAAGGCTTTGATTGTTTGCGACAACTATTGCATAATTTTTTGTATCGGCAGTCACTGTGCCGACAAAGGCAGTAATGACATATATCGAAATTGCTACAATCAAAACGTTTGAAAACCTTATCGGCACGATTGCCTCCGTCATCTAGGTCCGCCTATCTCTAGCATAACTGAATGTTGAGTAGGCGGTGTATCTAAATCTTTAAATATCAGAGGTTCCATAGATTTTATGCTCCCAGTTTCTTTAAAAAGAGCTTCCGCTGCCGCCTCGATCTCCTTTATAGAAAGCGGCTCTTTGGTAAAAAGCGCAACAATTCTAAGCAACCCGGGATTGTGATTTACAGACAAAGATATACCGTCTCCTAAGGGCTCATCTATCTTGTTCCCCTTAATATATATACTCTCTTCTTCTCCATATTCAGGATAGTACCACCTTATTTCACCTTTATTCTGAATTCCGAAAAGAGCAAGATTTCCTCCGTTGCTATCTGCATAGGTGTAGGTAAAAGTAATAATATCATCTATTGAGAGATTGCTTTCTTCTCTAACGGCTTGTTGGTTATTTGTGACTCGAAAAACTCTGATTCCGAAGTCTGCAAGATCATTTCCTGTCGAACTTCCTTTTGCAATCAGATGAACCTGAGACAATTGAGAATCAATAGGCAAAGGCAAGCGATCTGAAAATGGTATCAAATAGAAAAAGAAAAGAATTGAAATAACAATCGTTGCAGATGCAAAGATCAAAGCAGGTGTTCGACTGAAAGGCTGTTTTGAAGAAATACGTAGATTATTCTTGTATAAATTTGCAAATAAACTTTCAGCAGTTCGCTCAATCGAAAATATTGTATAAGGGTTATCTGTTTTGCAGAGAGCCGATTCTATTGTTTGACAAAGCACATAGTAATTTGAACAGATAGAACACTGTTCTAGAGATTTATACAAATGAAATCGCTTTCTTGAACTGATTCCTGTTGTGAACAGTTTTCGAATTAGTCGCCTTGTAAGGATATGGAGATGAAAGCCCATCAGTTAGATCCCCAATCTGTAATTTGAGCAAACAAAAACCAAACCGATAAAATTGCGGATACATTAATATATTGATATCCCTCAAAAAAACCTCTTTGTCGCATATATACAAAAAAGCTCTTTCTAATACGCTTTTCGTCTCGCTTTACTCTATATTCAGAAATTCCCAAATATGCTGAGCAATCTTCTACTGAGCGACCTTCAATAAATCGTGCATCAAATAACAACCTATCTTCTTTGTTAAGTAAGACAATAAATTTTTCGGTTTCATCCTTCATCTTCTGATTGACAGCTGAGGTTTCCGGATTGTCGGATTCACCGATGTCCCTATACTCATTAAGATTACTTTCAGAAACATCTTCAATTGAAACAAATTCTCTTGAGCTTTTTCGGAATACGTCGACCACATAATTTCGCGCTATTGTCATCAAATAGTTTTTGTAAGGTCTTACTCCGTCATAGGAAGTACGAGCGTTCTCTGAAAACGCTCGTAAAAATATTTCTTGTACAGCGTTTTCCAATTGCCTTGGATCCTTATAGCCCCTAAAAAAAACACTTTTCCCTCCTGCTTCAATATAAAATCCCTTAAGCAACATAGCAAATAAACCCTTTGAATACTCCATATATACGTCAGTCAACGCTTTGCGATCGCCTACTCTAAAAGCGTCTCTGAGAGCCGTGTTTTTAACCAATAATGACATTACCCCCACTGCCGGCAACTTATCGAGCGATGATCACGGCTTCCGTTAATTAATCTACGGTTCCAAAATCATCGTCGGCGGTATTTTGTTAAAATTATAACTTCTTAACGAATTTGTCATTTAACGGATTCAAGTATCCATGCCAAATAGTCAGTGTTGCTGTCTTTATCTAAAATTTCAAACGAAATAATTTCAGGAATATCATATGGATGTAAGGCTTTGATACGGTTAATCAATTCAACAATAGCACTATCTGCAGTTTTAAAAAACATCATAGATTCCTCTTCATCTTCTATGTTGCCTTTCCATGTATAGATGCTGCGAATAGAGGGAATAATATTGGCACACGCAGCCAAACGCTCCTCAACAATTGTTCTACCAATCTCAGAAGCTTTATTTTGGGGAACAGTTACGATTACAAGTCTCATAGTCATCTCCTAACTCATTAATGCTACAAACATTTTTTTGAGTTCGCAAGTTGAAGAGAAGAGCATTTAGAAATATTGTTAAAACCAACTATTGTTCTGACAAATTTTTTGATTTCAACATGCTACTTGCCTATACAGAAATTGGAAAACATCAGATTTAGCATTTCTTCATCCGCTGATTTACCCAAAAGTGCAGCTAAGGATTCTCTTGCCCATTTTAGCTCTGCTGCAACAAGTTCAAGCTCCCCGTTTTTCAGCAACATATTTGCTGCCGTCTCAGCTCTGTTTGCCGCTTCGGAGACTGCTCTATGTTGTCGAGCAGTGGTAAGAACAACGCTTTCTTTATGAGATTCTGTATTCAAGATATTACTCAATGCAGCTAGAAGATTTTCAATACCCTCACCTGTAAAGGCGGAAATAGAAACATGCGGCAATAAGGATAATAGGTTAGGCAAATCGCTCTTAAAGCCGGGTAGGTCTTTTTTATTAATTGCAACCAGCTTGTTTGATGTGACAGATGAACATAATAGTGAATTTAGGTGGCGAAGGTTTTGTTCTGTAAACGAAGCGGTTCCGTCAAGAATCAACAACAGAATATCAGAAGCTTCAGCCGTTTTTACACTCCGCTCAATTCCGATACGTTCTGCTT
>CAYWLQ010000087.1:0-23203 GCA_964458775.1 uncultured Myxococcales bacterium
GGCATGAATGAGCACTCCTGTCTTTTGTGCAGCCACGGCCAGACAGTATACAAATACAGTTGAGGTTCTAGTCAAAGGTTTCAGTAAAAACAATCGTTGAGTACACCGTCTGGTGACGAGGTACGTTGAATTAGGAATAATTCTTCTTGGCAATGTCATATCTCCTATATCGAAAAAAGGTCAGAAAAGTTTCCGATTTAAACGGCCTTTTTTAATAGGTGCTTTGCTGTCCAATGATTCCGGTAAGTTGCTCAGGAAAAAATCCAGAAAAATCAACCCGGGTGTGGGATGGACGGGTGTGGGATGGAAACAATCGTTCCGTGTTTCACTTTATCCGACGGATGTATCACCACCATATCGCCTTCTTTAAGCCCTGTTATTTCTACTTCATCGGCATTGCGATGGATTGTTTTAATAGCAACTTGTTCTGCCGTATTTTTTGTTACTTTGAAAACTGCAAAGCCGTCTCCGTTTCTAAATACAGCGCCGGAAGGCACTTTTAGTACATTTTTGCTTCTATGAATTTCAATTCTTGCATCGGCTGCATATCCATCACCGTATACGGTCGGAGGCTCGTTTAAATCTACAATTACGTCTACTCGTTGTTCTTCAACTCCCAGCGCGGTTATCTTGGTATATGCAGCGGGTTCTATAAGCCTTACTTTTCCGGTTCTTACTTTTTCGTCTCCCATTCCTTCTACTAAAACCTTGGCTCCTACAGCTGCACGCACTGCTGCTTGAGTCGGCAGTTCCACCGCCAATTCTAGAGTATCGGGATCTCCTATGTCTATCAGCGGAGCACCAAGTTGCACAGGACCGGCACTTTCTGTGTGAACGCGCAACACAACTCCCATAAACGGCGCAATAACCTGAACAAGTTGAGGAGTTCCTTTAGTCTTCTTTTTTGTCGGGTCACCCAAAGTAACCGATACGGCCGCTGCCTCCAATCGAGCGCGCTCAACCGCCAATTTGGAAAGATCCAGATCGGCAGTCCTCGTTTTTTCTTCTGCTGTAGCTTGTTCCAAACTTCTATACGGCGCGGCTTCTGTCTCCACCAAGCCTTTAATTCGCTTTACCTCGCTCTTGGCAAGGTCCGAGGCAATTTGAGCTCTATCTACATTTCTTCTTGCCTCGGCTAACGACGCTTTTGCTGCAGCTAATCTGGCAGCAGTCTCTGCGCGGCTTATGGCGTCAAGCGGCTGAGACAACGGCGGCTCAATTTGTGCTATCAACTGACCGGCAGATACCATGTCTCCTGCCCTCAGTGTAATATGAGACAACTCTCCAAAGGCAGGCGCAAAAACCGTACGTTTATCCCTCATGCGGGTTTTTCCCGAGCCGTTTACTGTTACCACAAGGTCTCCCCGTAGGACCTTGCCTATTTCTACAGAAACTGGATCCGGTTTTAAATTGATTGCTATCCAAACACCTATACTTACCAAAATACAAACAATTAAAAAACGTGCGACCCATTTACCTTTGCGCGACGGCATGGCTTACTCCTTGGTTTTTAAAACCGAAACCAAATCCAATCTATCAAGCCTTCGTCTTACCATAAAAGCTACTATAATACTCGAAACCAAAACCACAGAAACCGCAAACAAGTAGGTTTTGGGCAATACAATAACGGGAATACGATATATCTCTGTAGATGAAGCTTCTGCGGTAATAGCTGCAAGACTGTAACCAAAAATACAACCTAAAGGCAGAGCAACTAAAACCAACGTAAAAAGTTCTCCCAGCAAGACCGAGGAAATCTCTGTTCTGGTCATACCTATAACCCTCATAGTCGCCAACTCTCGCTCTCGTTCTGATAGAGAAATCCTGGCGGCATTGTACACAACTCCCATTGTCATTGCACCGGCAAACAACGCCAATATTCCGGCGAAAAATAGTAAGACCTCTCCTGTCATTTCATCAAAAGCCTTAAGCATAGCTCTATTACTCGTTACCGCCATTACGGCGGGTATACCGCCAAACGTTTTATAGAGCTGTTTTTCGGCTGCAGAATCAATACAAAGTAATACCGATGTTAAATCTCTTGTGCCTCCTGCCAAAGCCTGTGCGGTTTCAACCGAAGAGTATGCAGAAGTTCCGAAAGGCTCATCCGCAATTGCTGTTACAGTAGCCTCCCTAATATTTCGAAATCCCTCCAATAACTCTACTTCTATTTTATCACCTATTTTTGCTCCTAGGTTATTTGCAAGAGTTCCGGAAAGCATAAGACCGTGAGACGGAACCTCTAAAATTTTTCCGTCTTCGGACAAAATTCTTTGAAGGGATGAGTTTTGTGTAATGCCTATAATTGCTGTTCTGTAGGAGAGACGCCCTTTTCGCAATATTACTGCAACCGATCGTCGCGGCTCTGCTGTAATTACGCCCTTAAGACGCATTATCTCGTGAATTGCTGTTTCAGAAACAGGCCGTGCAAAAGTAACAGTGAGATCCTGTCTTTGGGACACTCTAAACTGAGAGTCAATGATAACACTCATGGCATCGCCGAAAAATAGTCCGACAACAAGAAGTGCGACCGAACAGGCAATACCGGCAACGGAAGCAGAGGCTCTAAAAGGCCGTCTCGATAGATTTCGAAATACCATTCGAGAGGGCATTGACATAAACGCTAATAGGCCGAGGCGTTCGAGAACCGAGCGTTTGTAAACAGGAGGAGATGCAGGTCTCATTGCTTCTGCCGGTTGCAGACGTACAGACCTTATTACCGCACCGAGAGTTCCTGCAAAACCGGCGGCAAGCGCTGCAACACCGCCGACAACTATATCTTTAAATGAAAACAAATATATAAAATGGGCAAATCGATAATACTCGGCATATACTTTTGTCATGGAAACGCCGTAACCGTATCCGATAAGGCCGCCGGCCGCTGTTCCGATAATTATAACAATGCTAGTCATGCTGATATAGTGAAAGGCAATGGACAAGTTTCCGTATCCCAAAGCTTTAAGTGTTGCTATTTGCTCCCTCTGAATCGATACAATGCGACCGACTATAATATTCAGCAGAAACATAGCCACTGCCATAAAAACAGCGGGAATAAAAAACGCCATGGTCTCCAACTGCTTTAGTTCCTCTGAGATAAAGCGGGCGGATATATGTTCGTCTCTGTTGTATGCTCCGAGTCCTCCGTATTTTTCGAGAATGCGGTCAGTTGCTGAGATGACCTCGTCTTCAGAAGCACCCCTTGAAAGGCTGAGAACAGCTTCATTAAAGGAATCTCTCATGCCTAAAGCTTTTTCCAACACCGACTGACGAGTCCACATAATTCCAAAGCGCAGGTTATCCGGGAATATATCCCCTGGTTTTACTTCGTAGACGTGTTCCGGCGAAAGACCGATACCGCTAATTCGAAGTGTTTGATATCTTTCATCGACCAAGATGCTAAGCGAATCGCCCGGTTTTAGTTTTTGAGCATTTGCAAAAGCCTCGGATACTACTACTTCATCGCTGCCGGATTCGGGGAGACGCCCCTTTCTTATATGAATTCTGCCAAGCGACGGCTCGCCCTGTTCCGGCAACCCCACAACCCGCGCGGAAACCGGCTCGTCATAGTCTGGCAAATTAACCAAGCATTGAGCAGCCAAACGAAGTTGCACACTTTCAACGCCCGGCAGATTTTTTAGCTTTTCATACAAAATCGAAGGAGCCCGTACAGCACCCACAAATATATGCCCGAAACGATATTTAGAGTAATAGGAATCACGGGAATAAGAAAGAGATCTGTGAGTGCTCGCCGAACCTGCAAATGTTCCGACCGCCAAAGCAATAAGTACAGCGACAGCAAAAGACTGCCCCTTCATCTGAAGCAAATCTCGCCTGAGCTTTCGATTAAGCAAGCTCACCAAGAAACCTCTTCCGGTTTGGCTCGATGTTTATTGGTTTCAATACGTTGAATTTGCCCGTCGCCGACGGTTATTACTCTGTCAGCCATGGCTCCGATTGCAGCATTGTGAGTTATAATCGCGACAGTTGTGTTCAATTCTCGGTTAATGCGTTCTAATACTTCCAGCACAACTCGCCCGGTAGTAGCATCTAAAGCGCCAGTAGGCTCATCACACAAAAGAAGACGAGGCTTCTTAGCCACGGCTCTAGCAATAGCAGTTCTTTGTTGCTGACCGCCCGACATTTGCGACGGAAAATGATCCATTCTGTCGCCCAATCCCACCAAGTCAAGAGCCTGCTCTGCGGTCATCGGAGCCTCTGCAATCTCAGTTACCAAAGCAACATTTTCTTTTGCTGTGAGACTTGGAATGAGATTGTAAAACTGAAAAACAAAGCCTACCTGCAATCGGCGATATCTTGTAAGGGCTCTGTCAGAAGCACCTACCAAATCTTCTTTGTCGTAAGCAAGAGACCCGGAAGAGGGAGCATCAAGCCCGCCCAATACATTAAGCAATGTGCTTTTTCCGCTACCCGACGGACCAAGAATTACCAGCAATTCTCCTTCCAACAACTCAAGGTCCACACCTCTTAAAGCATGAACCTCCACCTCCCCCATTCGATAAACCTTGGTCAAGTTACGAGCAACAAGTATCGGCCTTTTGTTTTTTGAAATATCAGTCAAAGACATATCGCCTTCGCTCTCTTTATTTAAAATTCAAGCATGTCAATAAATACTAACTTTAAAACTATTTGCTTATGTAACACATATAAGCAGGTTTTAAAGATCAGATAAAATCTTAGGAATAGTTTACCTGCTTTTATATTCTCGCTCATCCACCCAAATAGTCGAACAGAAATTAGAAAGGTTCAAATCAAAGCGTAAAAACACAAATATTCGTGACAAAATTTTTGGCCTTTCCTTTTAAGAATATGGATATGTGAAAAATTTTGAAAAATTTTGAACTTGACAACTATCGAAAACTCACAATACCTTTTGTTAAAAGCGATTTCAATTTTGATCCGGGTTCAGGAGGCTTCAAATGAAGAGAAGAGAAGAGAAGAGAAGAGAAGAGAAAAACTCTACTCAACACAATAATACCATTCTGATTAGTATACACTTGGTCATTTTTTGTTGGATCCCGGTTGCGACTGTTCCTGGATGCTCAATAGTGAATGATCATTGGGAACAGTCGTCTGACAAAACTAATGACATCCGGAATATAATTGAAGGACAAGAAGCAGTCACTCAAGATGAGTTGCTTACGGAAAGAGAAAACGGTCCGTCAGTTCCTATAGAGGCATACTGGCTAGAGGCTTCGGAAGAGGAGATTACAAAATTAAATGTGCTTCATTTGGTTGTCAAAAACACCTCTCATGTACCGGTATTGGTGAGGGCGGTAATAGTCTGTGACGGCTTTATTAATTTACAAAAAAGCAAACATCTAGAACCGTACCAACAAATAGCGGAAATCAACTCAGAAATTGTTTTTACAATTCAAGCTGATCAATTCCCCATTCAACCGTTAAAAGGTGCAAGCAGTTTCAGAGCTGAAATTCGAGCGTCACTTATGTCGCAAGGCGGCTTTTCTTCTCACGAATACCTTATTACAACAGCCCCTGTCTTGTATCGTCACGATGCAACATACAATACTATTTCTACGTTCACTTCTGAAATCCTCATAAATAAATATGGAGGTCTTGTTGCCGGAGATTACGAAAATATCATAAATGATAAACGTATTGCAGGAAGAATTGCTGAGGACAAAAATAATTTCAGGTATCTCACGGAAGAAGAAATTCGTGTAAAATGCCCGGAAAGAAATGACTCGGCTCAGGGAACGATTCATGGATATGTTGTTTCCGATGTCATCGACGACAATCACTTAAAAAAATAGGTAGGTAAACTATGTGTAAAAACAAAAAAAATATAAAGCTAATTTGGGCGTTGTCGACAATGATAATATTGATTTCGGTAATTGATTCCTCAAATGTTTCGGCGCAGAGTTTTTACATGAGAATTTGCGGTAAATGGAGATCTCAATATACGGATTCCGGAATGGGAGAGACTATGTTTTCTTCATCGTCAGTACAAAATCGCAATGCTCCCTTTGCTTATTATCGACTTGAACGAATAACCGGAGGCTGGGTAACGATTTCAGAAGGATACTTAGACAGTGAAGGATGTTCCGGTTATGCAATCGTAGAAAACAACAAAACCTATGCTGTCAGTATCGGAACGAAATTTGTTAAAACGGGACCGGTGATTGCATATGTCCAGCCCATCCAGACCTCAGCCACTCCAGTATATTCAGACACATACAGACTTTTTACAGAATATTACACTCCATCGGGAAACAGTCAGGGTGCTTATACAACACATAATGCAGTTATCAACGAAGGTTTTTATTCGAATATGGGGCCAATAGTCGGACGAATGCTAAGTATTACGTCAACTTTAGACATAACTTCTAATACAACTTTTCATATGGTAGGTTGCACGACAGGTAGCGCCTTTTCAGGAGACAATAATACATATTATATGTATATTCCAGGGAGTACTGACCACAGCAGAGAAAAATTTAGAGTGGCACATGAAATTGGCCATGCAATAGGAGATCTCGGCAACCCTCGAATCAGATGGGGAGATAATCTCACTCATTCTTCTCAGTTTTGTCTATGCATGAACGGAGGAACGCGTTGCCTTCAATCATGGGAATCGATACGTCTGGCACAAACAGAAGGCTTTGCTCATTTCATTTCTACTGTACTGTACAATTCTAGAAATTCAAATGGATATTTTGGTTCTTACAGAAACACTCGTTTTCCAAATGCAACAAATCCTAGTGATATTTGGAGTATGCCGTTTTGTGACCAACCCACGCTCATATGTACAGCGCCATGGTCGGTAAATACAAACTACAATATCAGATGGATGGAGAATAACTGTTCAACAGATATGGTCAACAAAGGAGTGGAATGGGATTGGCTAAATTTCTTCTGGACAACGTGGTCTGTCGGCGCAGACCGAATTAATATTGCTGAGATCAGAGCAATTTGGCCGGTCGACGGTTCGCCTGTTGAAGATTATAATTGGACCAATTCAAACCCCAGCAATTTCTCTATAAGAAATTCTGCAGAAACCTATCTGAATATGCAGGGAAGGCAGAATTTTTTGAACCGCGCTGCATCGGCGGGAGTTGATCACGGACATAACGGATAAGATGTTATGAAATTTATCATTAATTTAAATAGATTGCATTTTAGAAACCCTATTCAGGACAGATCAGAATCTAGTCAAGTGGTTTATCCCGTCGGGAAACTCAATGCCGGAATGCATTTGCGGTATGGGACAAACCCACGCCCTGCATCAATTCCTATGATTTGCTGCATTTCTAAATGGAAACTAAATTGCATTTTCGTCGGGATAACACGATTGACATTAGTTCTTTTTTTTTGTTTATCTTCATGTACTTTGTATACTCAAATATTGCCTGACGAGAAAGATAACGATAGATCCTTCGAGTCAGATAAAGGTTCTATTTTAGGTAGAGATACTTCTCAAAGAGAAGGTAACACTGATGCTGAGCCTACGGTTGCGGATGTAGTGCAAATTGACAGTTACCTTAAGAGTGATTTTGTCAAAATTGCTTCTGGATCCTTCATGTTGGGCACATCGGAGTCAGAATTAATAGAGTGTCGTGGTAAATATAATGAGGATCTCGTTGAAGTTGTGCTGACAAATCCGTTTGAAATATCAAAATACGAAGTTACACAAAAGATTTGGAAAGCTGCCGGTTTTCCGAATCCTGTAGAAAACAATTCTGTTTTTGCAGAAATTCTAGATGATGAACGTCCCGTTGTTTTGGTAGATTGGTACGAAGCCTTGGCGTTTTGCAATAGACTCTCAAAACATGCGGGCTTCGAAGAATGCTACGACTTATCCAATTGTACAGGTGATTCCGTGGGTTCTGGATGTCCTCCTTCTATTCCTTATATCAGTTGGGAAAAAGGAGGTTGTTTTTGGGATCTGCAAAATCTGGCAAAACCCTATTGGTGCGGCTATCCGGTAAGACGCTACGAATCGATGTATGATTGTCCTGGATACAGACTTCCTACTTCCGCTGAATGGGAGTATGCAGCTCGCGCTAAAACGACAACCCATACTTATAACGGTAACATAGAAAATACCGACAGTTGGAAATGTTATGTCGAATCTGTGCTTGAGCCGATCGCCTGGTACTGTGCCAATACAAGCAACTATGTTGTGCAGCCGGTGGGCTTGAAACTACCTAATCAGTGGGGATTATACGATATGCTTGGCAATGTCGCTGAATGGACGGATGCGATTTACACAGGGGGAGGGTTGGCAGAAGACGAATGGTACGCTTCCGGTCAAACACCGCCGATTGTAAATCCTTCAGGACACAGAGATGACGGTAAATTACTGGAGCGCATAGTACGAGGCAGCTATTTATCTCTTCCTTCATGTAACATGCGTGCGGCCCACGTTTTTGGCGGAAATACCGGTTCATCTAGATATGTTGATTTAGGTTTTCGACCTGTAAGAACTCTGCCTTTGGAAAAAAATGATTGAAGAGAAATATCAAAAAACAATTGGTAGAACGTAATTCGATATAGCAATAATGCTACATAATCCCGACAACATTTCTTTACGAAAACAATCTTCACTACTATTAGTGTTGTTCCGTTGTTCGAAAGGTCGTTTTTTTTCAAATAATATCAATTGAAGGATAATATTATGAAAACTATTACTAGATCATCAATTCTTGGTTATTTTGTTATAATCGCAATTAACGGTTGTACTGTTTCTGTTGAAAATGAAATACTCCCGGATACCGCAGATACTCTTTCAGATAGTGTTTTAGATTCTGATCCTTATTTAGTCACAGACACCGATTCGAATACCAATAGTGATACGAATACAAACACAGATACCGATTCGGATGAGATACCGGACAGCGATAGCGATGAGGTTGATGGCACGGATACAGATACTTACACTCAAGAGATTAATCAACCGAACACAAATCTTTTTTGGCTGCGCTGTCCGATAGGGGAAACATGGAACGGAATTTCGTGTCACGGTATATCGGAATACATGAATTGGTATGCTGCCGAATTTGCATGCCCTGACGGTTTTCGATTACCCACTCGTGAGGAGTTTATAGAGTTATTCGGAAGTTGTGAGACTAAAGTTTTGGAAGGAGATTGGGGGGTTTGTAATAGTTGTTCAAATAGTGATATATGCGGCAATATGTTTCCGAAAGAAGATATTGCTTGGTATTGGTCTTCTACATTCTATTCTGAAGGTGCAATTGATTCTGTTAATAGAGCTTGGGGCGCGGGCTTTTACGGCGGAGATATTTCCATGAGTGAAACCGTCGAAGAACAAAATGTTCGCTGCGTACGTTCGGAATTGTAAATAAAACCTCGCGAAAACACAGATAGGGTATCATTTAAATCAAGACTCGCTCATAAACGGATAGCGCCAATCTTTGGGGGGATTGAGGTTTTCTTTAATCGTTCTTGGGGAAAGAAATCTGTACAGATTGACTGCGCTTCCGGCTTTGTCGTTGGTTCCCGAAGCTCTGGCTCCGCCGAAGGGTTGTTGTCCCACTACGGCGCCTGTCGGTTTGTCGTTTACATAGAAATTACCGGCCGAGAAACGTAGATCGGATGTCAGTTTATGAATTACAGTTCTGTCTCTGCAAAAGATTCCTCCGGTTAAACCATACGGCGTTGTCGTGTCGCACAGGTTGATTGTCTCTTCAAATTTATCGTCATCATATGGAAAGACCGTCAGAACCGGACCGAATATTTCTTCTTTAATGCTTTTATAGTTTGGGTCGTCGGTTTCAATAATTGTGGGTCTAACAAAGTAGCCTTTAGAACAGTCCGTTTCTCCTCCAACGATAATCTTTGCACAGTTAGAGTTCTTTGCATGTTCCAAATACAAACCGATATTGTCAAAAGAACGTTTATCTATTACCGCGTTCATAAAAGCAGAAAAATCTGTCGGTTCTCCTACCTTGACGGTCTTTAGTTCTTCGATCAATCGCTCTTTTATAGACGGCCATAGACTTTTTGGCACATACATTCGGGAGGCAGCCGAGCATTTCTGTCCTTGGTATTCAAACGCTCCTCTGATTGCGGCTGTTACAAGAGCGTCAGGATCTGCTGACCTATGAGCAAATATAAAGTCTTTGCCTCCTGTTTCGCCGATGAGTCTGGGATAGTTTTTGTATCTATCAATACCTTCGCCTACTGTTTTTATTATATTTCTAAAAACAGAAGTTGATCCCGTAAAGTTAACCGCAGCAAGATCAGGTCGAGACAGCAACGCTCTGCCTGCAGCTTTTCCTTCGGCCGGAATAAAATTGATAACCCCCGGAGGAAGACCGGCTGCTTCGTAGAGTTTCATTAGATAATAAGATGACAAAGCCGCAGTGCGAGAGGGTTTCCAGACCACTGTATTTCCGACAAGCACCGGCGCTCCGGTAAGATTTCCTCCGATAGATGTAAAATTAAAAGGCGTAATTGCTAAGACAAAGCCCTCCAAAGGTCTGTAGTCTGTGCGATTCCACATGGTCGGCGCTGCCTTGGGCTGAATCTGTAGAATTTGCCTATAGAAATAACAATTAAACCTGTAAAAATCTATCAGCTCGCACACCGCGTCTATCTCTGACTGATAAACACTTTTCGATTGTCCAAGCATAGTGGAAGCATTGATTGTATTTCTAAAAGGTCCGGCCAAAAGGTCTGCCGCTCGCAGAATAACCGAAACTCTTTCCTGCCACGGTAGAGAAGACCAGCTGTGCCATGCTTCGCTTGCAGCATCAGCCGCATCAGAACATTCTTTTTCGGATGCCAGATGCAATTTAGCGAGCACATGCCCGTGATTGTGAGGCATAACTACATCTTGGGTATTGCCGGTAAAGATTTCTTTGCCGCCGATGATGCACGGAATATCAATGCACCTGCCGGACATTTCTGACAAAGCATTTTTGAGCAATATTTTTTCTTTTGAGCCCGGTCCGAATTCAGTAATAGGTTCGTTTTCAGGAAGAGGCACATCAAACACTCCCTCTCCTGAATTAACAAAAGACACATGAGATTTAAAACCCATCATAACTCCTTATTCTGTTGCTGAAGTAGTTTCAGAGTATTTATTTTACGAGGTTGTCAATATAGTCAACAAGAGGTTGATCGCCTACCGTCATAGATGCATCAGCAGGCATTTTTCTAAGATACCAACGCACTGTCCATGATACTTGTTCGCCGGGCGGAATTTCTGTATAAGCTCCCATTTGTTCAACTTCTTCGTACGCACCGCCTTTTACATAGAGTTGGATTTCTCCTTGTCCTGAAGGTTTTAACGACGACGGTTGATCTTCGAATGATTTTACAAAAACAATATCTGCCGCAGTGTGCGCAAGCCATCCTCTTGCTCCGTCAGCACAATACTTATAATCTCCCCCCGAAAGATCAGTTGTATGGTCAAACCATGTAACTCCGTTAATATCAGAAACCGTCATTTGAGTCATGTCCACGCTGTTAACTTCGCTGCCTGAGGGAAAAAAAGTTATTCCGCCCGGCAGTACACGCGATATTTCCCAAGGAGCATAACTGACCGGCGCGGAACCCGTATTTACGATAGAATACTCTAAAACAATTGCAAAATGTGATAGGTCAGGTGAGAATTTTTTTATTACCTGAATGTTATAAGAAGGATCTGCCGCGCTTGTCAGTATAATGGTAGATGAACTATGTTCTACCGAAGGGGTAAAATCATTTTTGTCGAGAAAAGCCGGAGGCGGCCATCCCCAGGCTGATTGAGGGGCAAGCCAAAAAGTTGAACCGTTCATACTGACACCCTCTGCAAGAATATTTTTGCCGTTAAAAGCTGCCTTGGTTATCAGTCCGCCTTGAGCGGCCGTGCATTCAAACAAGATAGTGTCCGTGCCGTCGGTCATTTCCAAAACATAATTGCCGCTTCGCTCGATATCTCCGACAAGCTCGGCACGAGTGTTGTTAGAAGTATCACCCCCGTTATCGCTGTCCGAATCTGTCCCGTCTTCATTAAACTTCAATCCCCTTGTGTCATCATCGCATCCTGCACATATTAGGGTTATAAATACTAATACCCAAAAAGTTTTTCTGATTTTCATAATAACAATTCCTTCTTGTAGACCGAATACCTTCCAATGCATCTTTAAATGTGCTTGAGAAAATTTTCAATGCCCTAGTTTTAAAAGAATATGTTGTTTTTTAAGAAGTTATGAACATTGCAATGTTAACTGCGGAAAAGATTGCTAAAAACGATGGGGGCGCAAAGAGACTATAAGAAAAGATTATTATCTATTCACATGCGCTTTCGGACGGGGCGATGCCGAAGTCAGAAAAATCATTTGCATTTGCTATTGTATAGTAATCGGTCAAATCAAAGTTTCCGACACCTAAGTAGAATGACATGTTGCATCTTCTTAGGGTAATATCAGCCCATGGAGCACCGTTAGGTCTAACCGTTAATTCTCCAAATGCGTCAACAACTTCGTTATTTTTCATCAGAGCTATTCTGTCGTCACCGCTAAAATTCATAACTCCGCTATGTATATCGCAGTTCATAACACTGGTATCTGTACTTGAGTGACAAACTGTTATTACTTCTGAAGAATCAAGTGTCCCGGTTAGAGACAAACCATTGCCGCATTCGGAATTGTCGTTGACATAAGCACATATTGAATATCCTGTGAGATTTATAACGCCGTTACCGCAATTGTAGAGTTCAATGCCTTTGTTCCAAGAAGACCCTTCTGCATACTCTGATATAACTATACAATCGCCGTCACCATTCGAGTTGTCATCGTGATCAGTATCACTATCACTATCACTATCGGTATCAGTATCGGTATCGGTATCAGCGTCGGCGTCAGCATCGGCATCAGCATCAGCATCACCGGTTCCTTCATCATCGTCTCCAGAACAAACGCATGTGCATACACAGTCATCATCTGTATCTAACTGCGCATTGTCAGTGTTTGTCTCATCATCTTCGTTATCGCTTTCATATTCTTCATTTTCTGAACCGTCTTCATTTTCGGAAGAATCTTCGTTATCAGCGTCATTTCCATCGGTTTCAGTTGGGTCAACAGGGTCCTCATCGTCATTTTCACATTCATCAACATTGTCATCGGAATCGACAGACTGACCGTTTCCGTTTTCAGTATCAGTAATTCCCGAAGATCCGTCTTTAAACAAGTCCTCAATAAGATCTATATGCTCACATCCTGAAATACAAAGAGCATAAGCGACTAACCCAGCGCAACAAGTTATTGTTCTTTTTGATACATTCTTACCTAACATTCTTTTTCCTTTTTTCTTTTGCCAAAGGCTTTTGCTTTTGGCAGATGTTTGATGTCACCGTCCGAACTCTTCTTTCGAAAAAAAGAAAAAATTTTTTCCAAAAAAACGACACGAAACAAAAAAAATTTTCTGTAGGTTTCTTATTTTGATCAATAGTCAACAAACAAAGGCAGTCAATTAACCGAAATTACTCAGAAGACAAAGCACCGACTGTAAAGTTAAGGTTAGTAAGCATGCCGGCGAAATATCGTTTTCCGTCATGTTCTATGCAGCTTAGAGCGTCGTTTACCGCACTGTCTCTAGATGAGGATGTCGAACCTTTTTTATTAAGAATTATTACCTCGGCCTCCTTTTCGCTTTTGGGGACAACCTTAATGTCTACAGACAAATCAAAGTATTCGGCTTCATTTAACGGTGCAAAACAGTGCGAAAAAAGACCGTCTATTCTTACCTTTGCATTTAAGCGAAGAGTCTCCTCATCTCTAGCCGTTGGGGGAAGCGACGGAATGTCAGCACTTACCGCCAACGCAATTTCTTGATCTTCCGGGGCTCCGTATTTGTCTCTTTTTTTTCTCAAATTATCCGCCCATTCGGAATTTAGACCGTAGTACTCGGTTCTCCGTTTTTCCAAAACTCGTGCGGTTTCTATATCAGATGATGCTAGAGCAACAGCTGCCAAACCGTCCAACGCAAAAGGCGCTTCAAGAGCGTTTGGAGCTCTATCGATCATAGTTTTCCAAATGAACACAGCTTCTGACAAGGCGTGCCTGCGCAAAGCTCGTTTCGCTGACACATATGCAATTTTTGAAAACACATCTGCGGAAAGATCGGCTAAGGTCTCTTTTTCCAATCCGTCCAGATGTTCCAAGCATTCAGCCGCCAACTCGGCCATATATGAGTGCATAGCCTGCTGAGACGGATTATTCAATATGGAAACAGCCATCGAAATTCCCTGGGAGAAACGATATGTCTGAAATGATGTTACTGCTCCCAATACAACGGCAACCCCGTATGCACGATTATCATTAAATTTTAGAGCAGCCTCAGCCATTTTCATATAGCAGTCCAAAGCTTTTTCAACATCACACTTTGTAAAACTAAAATAATTACCCAAGAGAAAATAGACATGAGTTGTCAATCGCTGCCAAGATGTTTCCGATATAGCTTGAAGCAGCTTAGCACTCTCTTCTTCGCGTTCCAAATCTATAAGATGGAGAGCCGCCAAGTATCGAGCACGCCAACCGACATCTTCTGAAATAGCGCTTTCTGCAATAACAGCATTCAAAATGTCCAAAGATGCCTGCAACTCCGCAATCCGACTATCTCGTTCATCCTTTGACAATTCTTTGCTATCACCAATTTCGCTCGGCTGTCGGTGCTGCACCTTTTCATACATAAGCTCAGCAAGGGCTAGTCCAATTGCCCCCAACGTCGCGCCGCGAGCTTTCCTATCAGACACCTCTTTTTCTAACTCTCGCCTGACATTTTTGAGCGACTTTTGGAACGCTTCATCCTTTGACGCAATCCGTTTATCGATACCTTGGGTGAGTTCTATTTTTTTTTGAATCCAAATCGATTGATCACAGCCTTTTTCTATGCCGCAACGCTTAATTTCGTTTTCTATTGCTTCTATATCCGTGCTGCGTTTTTTATATAAAGTTTTCAGCTCTTTTTGTTGCTTCGACATTCGCTCCCATTTATTGCGAAGCGCTAAAGGAAAATATGCGCGAACGTTTTCTGAAGTAAAACCCAAATAGGGAACAATGTAATGAGGCGTTGTCACCAATTCCCATTTGTTATATTGAATTAATCCCAGGTTCAAATCAGCAATAGGTTTAAAATGATGTTCTTTTGAAGGTGTTTTTTCCAACGGTTCTAGATACAGCTTAACCACAGAACGGCATTTTTCCGCAGTGTCGCTGTCTACGCAGCTTTTATAATCCCCTTCCTCCCTAATTACAGCAGCATGAACTCTCCTCCCTCCGCCGATGCCGGCTTTATTATCAGCAGTAACCTGCGCTCCTCCGCCCTTTCCTTTGGAAGAACGCAATTGATATGCTCCGACAACCATTCCCTGAATAAAATGCGTTGCTTCGCGACAATGAGCGGGCAAAGCCTTGGTGTCAATTTTGGAAACGGTCGAATCTACGCTTCCTGTAAGAATATATTCCAAAAACCATTCTGTGCCGTCTTTATACTGAGCATTAAGTTCAACAGCACCCAAGGGAAGCTTAGCAAACAGCTCATTGCGAGTTCTTATGTATTCGGTATTTCGAATGCTCTGAGTGGGAGTAAAGGAATAGTTACCTCCAACCTCACAGCCCCTAAGCATCTCCAATCGGCAGTCCCGAAAAACAGCTAACACAATCTCTTTTTCTGACAATGTTTGCAGACGAACCTTCGCGGCAGGTTCTAAATCCACCAACCACATCTCCTCCCTAACTCCTACAGTATTACATCTTGAATGACTTGGATCTGACAACCCGCTCATTCTGTGATTATCAAGCTTTGATGCACCGCATGCTGTCAACATTGTCAGTGATAGTATATTAATGGCTATTTCTATATGCTTGTACATTCTCATCTTTTTTAACAACCGTTTTTTGACCAATAGCAGCAAAACTTTATTCTACTACTAACGCATTAATCCAGTTTAGTTTTTTTCAGAGGTAAAAAATAAACCAATGAAAAGTTAACACATACTGTCGACCGCTCAAAGAGACTTTATGAACGAGTTTTTATCAACCTATAGACTTAAAAGATTTACCTGTCGTATACTTATGTAAAAGGATGATAGCATTATGCATTTGACACACGTATTATTAATGTTTTTGGTTTTGCAATTGTTGCAAACGCCGGCATGCACCGACAATGACGATACAATTTCAACTTTGGACTCAGAAAAATCGGTTGTAGATACAGAGACTGCAATCGATACAGGTGCAGACACAAATGCGGATGCAGATGCAGATACTGATGCAGATGCAGATGCAGATGCAGATGCAGATGCCGATGCGGATGCAGATACTGATGCAGATACAGATGCAGATACAGATGCAGACACGGACACAGATGCAGACACAGATACAGACACAGATGCAGACACAGATACAGACACAGATACAGACACGGACACAGATACAGACACGGACACAGATACAGACACAGACACAGATGCAGACACGGACACAGATACAGACACGGACACAGATACAGACACGGATACAGACAAGGACACAGACACGGATACAGATAGCGAAATAAATTTTAACGATTACTTTGATTCATATTGGAATTTCGAAACTCTAATTGAAGGCAAGGTTCCCGATCTTTTGGGTAGGGCATCGCCGCTAGAAATGGTCGGCCCTGCGCTTTCTTCCGGACCTACAGGACAGTGTCTTAGTTTTAACAGTGATAACGCAAGTGCGGTCAGCGCAAATTCAGAGTTCTTATTTTCCGAAAATTTTTCTGTTTCTGTTTGGGTTCGCCTCGATCAATTAGATTCTTATAACACAGTTGTTGCTCAAGACGGCACACAAGTCAGCTCATTTTATTTACAGAAACGCTCAGATGACAGGCTTTCTTTTGTAACTTTTCCTAATGACAATGTCAGCGCAACTCCATGTGTAACAACAGGACAAATCAAACCTCGAATCGGCGAGTGGTATTATCTTGTCGGAACACGAGATGCAGTTTCGGGTGAACAACGAATTTATGTAGACGGCCTGCTATCGGGAAAGACACTTTGTCCAAACGGAGTTTTTGCTGCACAGGGACCTCTTACTGTAGGACGTGCGCAATACAGCGGAGCAGAAATAGATCACATCAGAGGCGCAGTAGATGACTTGGGAATTTCTTTTAGAGTACTTAGCCCCAAAGAAATTTTTGAACTCTACAAAAGCGGCAGACCGCAGGCACAAAACTATCTATTTGCATATTTTGTCGAAGTTTCGCAGGGAAGAGGTGACGGTCTTCGCTTGGCGCACAGTCATGACGGACTTCATTGGGGAGCGATAGGAGCAAACGAGGTTTTTATGCCGCCGTCTGTAGGAGGAGGCTCCTTTCGAGATCCCCACTTGATGCGTGCTCCTGACGGAAACTACCATCTGGTCTGGACTACAACATGTGTACCGTGGGCTGAGGCAAATTGCGTTCAAGATCGCGGATTGGCACATGCTGTTTCTTACAACTTAGTTGATTGGAGCAGCGCCGACTATATACAAATCGACTTAAACGTAGAACATGTATGGGCTCCCGAAACTTTTTATGATGAAGAAACCAAACAATTTATGATCTTTTGGTCATCGCCGTTGGACAACGATCCATCTTCCAGTGATCCTCACAGCATCTACTACATTCTCACGTCAGATTTTAAGAGTTTCAGCAATCCTCAGGTTCTGTACTCTCAGCAAGGAAGAAACTTTATAGACGCCACAATCCGCAAACACGGTGACAGTTATCTTATGATCATAAAGGATGAAGCAAACGAACAGAAAAATCTCCGAGCGCTGATGTCACCTGTCCTATTCGGTTCCGGAGCTTGGACAGCTCAACCGTCTGCCCCTCTGACAGGGAATTACGCTGCAGAGGGTCCCTCACTGCTAGAAAGAAACGGAATTCTTCATATCTATTTCGACAAATACGGTGAAGGAGCCTACGGAGCCCTGCGATCGATTTCCGACTCACAACCGGACCGCCCGGAATCATGGGAAGATATTTCAAGTTCTGTATTCTTTCCGGGAGTACGACACGGCACACCAATAGAAGTACCGTGGGAGGTATTGGAACACATAGCCCTAAAGGCCGGAGAATGATGTGAAAGATTAGCGACATTCCGCTGCAACATTCCTAACAAAACAAGAAAGCCGCCATTGCAAGACAAATAGCCAATCATATCGGGCTGATCCGCATTGGGGGTAAAGTGTATTTTTTTTGTTTATGCCAATTTTTTTTGTTCCGCTTCCCATTTTTGGGTCATTTCGGGTAATAATTTATAATGTCAAAGATCAAATTCTCGATCTGTCAGTTTTTAAGGGTTTAAGGGTTTGGTTTGCGGAGGAAAAATCGGTGCGGTTAACAGGTAACAATGGATGCTATAGAGATCGGTGAGCTTTACAGGCGATTCGGCCCGCTTATTTATAGACGATGCGTGAAATTACTTAAGGACCCGTGTTTGTCAATGGATGCTTGCCAAGAAGTATTTGTTCGCGCTGTTCGACATGCAGACAAATTAATGTCTGACAGGGAATGTTTACCCTGGCTTTATCGGGTAAGTACAAATTATTGCCTAAACGTAATAAGGGATAGGGATAAGGTTATTTTGCTTTCGCTTTCCGGGTTTTTGGGACCCATCGAGGAAAACTCTTTGGAGCGAACAGCAGAACTCAAAGAAGCAACCCTTTTACTGCTGGAGAAATTCAGCGACACTGATGCACAAATTGCAGTCTATGCATTTCTTAACCGAATGACCCAAGAAGAAATTTCGGAGGTTACAGGCCTTAGTCGCAAAACAGTAGGCAAACGAATTCGCCTTATTACAGAGGAAGCAAGGTTGCATAGACCGATTTTCGAGGAGGAGAGACTGTGATCGATATAACGAAAAAACAATCCGATAAGAAATGTTTGTCGTCATACGCATTCGATCATGCTCAGCTGTTCGGCAATTCGCTCAAAAGTGGTGAGCATTTACTTGAGTGTCCTCAATGTCGGTCTCAACATGATGAAGCACTCGCACTGGATGAAGAGTTTCTTGAAAAAGTGTTTACCCAAACTTTACCCTCAATAACTCAACAGATATTGATTGAACAGCAGAAGTCTGTAGCTAGTTTACATCTCAGAAATTCTGTTCAGGAGAGATCAAGATCTAAATGGGGGCTTGCTTTTGGAGCGGCAGCTGCGACTGCCCTAATTCTTATAGGCACCTCGGCTCTTCGACTCAAACATCAATCGTTAAACTCAGAATCAGTCGATTTACCCGATTTGAGCTATATTGGAGACAAGGGCGCTGAAAACGAACTTGAAATATACTGTAAACGAAACAATAAGGTTTTTCGAGTACACAACAAAATGACTCTGTTTCGCGATGATCAAATCCGGTTTGTACCGGTTTTTCCTAAGGCTGAACCGCATTACGTAATGGCGGTTTCCTTAGACAGTATGGGAAACGTAAGCAAATACTTTCCTTTAGACACAGATTCTGCTGTATTGGTTAATAATGATAAATTACCGCTTCCAGGATCTATTATTTTGGATGATGTTTTAGGACCGGAGCGTGTTTGGATGCTTTTTTCTGAAACACCTTTTGATTTCCAAACTGTTAAGCAGGTTGTGCAGAGCGAATGGGAACGAACAGGTTCACCCGAAAAAATTGAGCACCTTCCCTTAAGACAAAACCAAAGCGGGCTGATTTTCTTTAAAGGAGAAGAGCCCTGATGCGTTTAAATAATTCTTATATGACAGCTTTAATTTTTATATTTGCGATTATTGGTTTTATTTTACCTATTTCAGCTAAAGCTCAATCATCCAGGTTTGCCCTGGCTATCGGCAGCAATCGGGGAAATAATCCTACAAAAACTCTCCGTTTTG
The DNA here is from genome assembly GCA_964458775.1 of uncultured Myxococcales bacterium. GTDB lineage: Bacteria > Myxococcota_A > Polyangia > JAAYKL01 > JAAYKL01 > CAYWLQ01. The sequence continues at coordinate 19,867 of CAYWLQ010000087.1, forward strand.
CAGAACGAGATGCAACTCGATTTTCCGATGTGCTTGTCCGTATCGGAGGCTTTAGCGCAAACAATGTTAATCTGTTGCTGCATCCCAATTTGGCTGAGGTCAAAAACGCTATTAAAGCTCTCAAGAACCGCTTAGAAACAAACAAACAGGAAGCTGACGCAAAGAGTCTTGTGCTGATCTATTTTTCGGGTCACGCTGACGGAATAGAGTTGGAGCTTGGCAACGAACGTTTGGCATTTGTAGAGTTAAGAAATGCTCTCGAATTATTGGGAGCAGATGTTAAAATAATGATTATGGATTCGTGTCGAAGCGGCGGAGCCCTCGCGTACAAAGGCGGACGTCCCGGCCCTGCTTTTGATATTGTCTTTTCTGATACAATAGATGCAAACGGCACTGCGGTTCTTACTTCATCATCGGCCGGCGAAAAATCACAAGAGTCAGGACGTTTGATGGGATCTTTTTTTACTCATTTTCTTATTTCAGGACTGTCAGGAACTGCAGACTTCGATCAAGATCAACGAGTTACGCTCAACGAAGTTTATCAATATGCTTACAGCAAAACAGTGGCAGAAACTTCTCGTACCATTGGAGGCATACAACATCCGACCTATGATTTTCAAATTACGGGTCGAGGAAATGTGGTCTTAACAGATCTCAATCTAGGTTCAGCATCTATCTACTTTGGTCCGGAAACCTCGGGAAACTATGTTATCTTGAGAGCTTCAACCAACGAGGTTGTTGCGGAAGTTACCAAATCCGCAAAAACAAAAAGACAAACCGCCCTCTCGCCGGACACTTACCGCATCGCAGTAGAGAAAAACAAAACCGTATACTCAACTATTATTAACCTTCGCGAAGGGGAGCAGCTTCGTTTGATGGAATCAGATCTAAAACCGGATACTAAACTCGAAAAGATTTTCGGCAAAGGAGAGGACTCTTTAAGAAAGGAATTTGCCGCCTCTGCCTACTACGCAATGCTGAGCGGAACTCTAAAACGATACACTGCATTACACCAAGCGGTCATTTCAATGCGATTCGACGTAAGGCGTTTTACATTATTTCCAAGGTTTACAATAGGCGCAACTCGCATAAATGAAGAAGGCTTTAGTTATCAATTGCTGCTCATTACAGGAGAGGGAGCGGCTGCATTGCGTTTTGAAAGAGGTCCGGTAGATTTGTTTTTAGGAATAAATTGCGGCGGCGGCTATGGAAGACAACTATTGGCTTCGGAATTACGAAAAGGATCTATGTTCATCTACGGACTCCTAACGGGACTAGATTTTCTATTCGCACGCAGGGGTGTGTTGTCCATTTTCTGGGAGGCCGGAAGTCATGTATATCGGGCACAAGACAAGATAACGCAGTCTTTATTGCTTCGAGGCAGCATCGGTACAGGCATAAGATTTTAAGGTTCTTTTGTACCGGTTCCCATTTTTTTGTTCTCTTGGGTAATTATAGGTGAAACTTGATATAATTTACGGAGGTGTTTTAATGAACAAAAAGATTAACGGTTTGAATATCAATGTTCTATTTATTCTGGTTTGCACATGGACAATTACAATTGCTTCATGCGGAAACTTTGCAACAGAAAAACCCGATGACACTGGCTCAACGGACGGGGATACCGATGCCGACACGGATGTCGATGCGGATAGCGATGCAGACTCCGATACAGATACCGACACGGATGCAGACACTGACGTCGATTCGGACAGCGATGCAGACTCTGACACGGATGCTGACACCGACGTCGATGCTGACAGCGATGCAGACTCTGACACGGATACCGACACGGATACCGACACGGATGCCGATGGGGATAGTGATACGGACTCAGACACTGACACCGATACTGATACTGACACCGATACCGATACTGACACCGATACTGACACTGACACTGATACTGATACTGATACTGATACTGACGCCGATACAGATTCAGATACCGATACTGATTCAGATTTAACAGAAGCGCGGTCTCTATTACCGCGAGACGAAACTCCTGATATTACAGAAGAAGAGTTTTCAACTTTTGTTTCAGGCGTTAATCAATTCGGTTTTGATTTGTTCGAAAAACTGGCAGTAGATGATGATAACGTAACGATCTCCGGACTCAGTGCGGCAGTGGCCCTTGGCATGGCATACGCCGGCGCAAAGAACAATACCGCTGCGGAAATGGCTTCGGTTCTGCACATTACCCTGCCGGACGAAACCTATTTTGCCGGTGCAAATCTTCTAACAAAGACACTGGATAATAGAAATATCGAAATGCACAGCACCAATGATGGTGACAAAAGCCTTCAGTTGTCTTTAGTCAATCAGACCTGGGCTCAAACCGAATACCTTATCTTGCCGGACTATCTGGACATTTTGGCTGTAAACTACGGCGCAGGAGTGCGGTTGCTCGATTTCCTTGGAGCCCCTGATCTCTCTCGTATTATTATTAACGATTGGACTGCTGAGCAAACCAAAGATCGAATCAAAGACCTTATTCCGCCAAATGGAATTACAGGTGATACCAAAGTAGTTCTTGTAAATGCAATGTACTTTTACGGCAGTTGGGACTATCCGTTCCCTTTAGAATTGACAGCCGACAAGCCCTTCCAAACTCCAAACGGAGAGGTAACTGTGCCGATGATGTACCAAACTCAGAATTTCCCTTACAGCAGCGGAGACGGATACCAAATGCTGGATTTGCCGTACGACGGCAATATGCTGATGATGACTGTTATCCTTCCCGATGAGGAAAAATTCTCAGATATTAGATCCTTGCTCAGCAATGATTTAGTCCAAAAGCATGACAACGCTGCTTCTGAAAAAACAATTTCTCTAGGCTTGCCTAAATTTAGTTTTAAATGGGGAACCGAGTCGTTAACCGATTTGTTAAAAGATCTAGGCATGATTGATGCTTTCATGACAGGAGCGGCTGACTTTTCAGGTATCAACCCAGGAAATATTCTTTACGTTCAAGATGTTTTCCATCAGGCATTCATAGGTGTAGACGAACACGGAACCGAAGCCGCCGCTGCTACAGCAGTGGTGCTCGGTGAGTGGGGATCTCCGGATTATATTCCGTTTACCGTTAATCGACCGTTCTTGTTCCTTATTAGAGAAAAGGCCACAGGTGCAGTATTATTTATGGGACAAGTAATCGATCCTACAATTTGAACTCTCGAATCGAATCCGACCTGACGTTCCAATAAGAAACATTGAATCGGCATCGCGTAACAGTATTTAGAAATAGTTACAGGTTTCAGAGCCATATTCCCCACAGAAGACAAAAAAAATCTAGACTTAAATTGCAGTATTTGTATATCATCCGGCCTTATACGAC
>CAYWLQ010000088.1:0-23203 GCA_964458775.1 uncultured Myxococcales bacterium
GTTTTCAAAAATTCAGCAAATGAAGCTGCTTTTTCAGTCAGCTCAACATCTTTTTCTGATAACAAAGTGTCTTTCTCTACCAGTGCAACGCTTTTTTCACTGAGAAGAGCATCCTTCTCAGCAATTAGAGATTCCTTCTCACTGAGAAGAGCGTCTTTCTCGGCAATTAGAGATTCCTTTTCACTGAGAAGAGCGTCTTTTTGAGCGATTACAGATTCCCGGTCGCTCAAAATTTCTGTCTTTTCTGCCAGTTGAGCATCCTTTATGGCTAATTCTCTTTGTACAGAATCAAGCTGAACATTTGCAGTTCTAGCATCTTCAAGTTTTTTTGAAAGCTCATCAAATTCGATTTTTAATGTTGATATAATAATAAGATTGGCTTCTATTTCAGAATCTCGCTCTGCCAGGGCTTCGATGTTGATTTCGAGTTTTGCTTTACACTCATCCAATTCTCCGGAAAGCCTTGCAGCATCAGCTCCCGCCAATCTGGCCAATTCCATTTCTTTTTGCAGCTTTTCTTTTACTGCGTCCAATTCACAAGCAAGATTAGCATTGTGTTTTTGTTCGTTTTCGAGAGCTGTTTCAGTTGTCGCAGCCTGTTCTCTCAGCATCGCAATTTCCGTTTGTCTGCGCTCAAGAGCATCCATTACTTCCGCCATCCGGCCCGATTCATCTTTTAGAGTATCAGCTACTTTAGACAAATCGCTTATTTTGTTGTGCGCGCCTACAAGTTCAACCTCTGCAATCCTAATCTTTACTCGTAGTTCTTCTGCCTCTTCTTGAGTTTTACGTAAGAGTTCATCATTTTGTGCTTTTTGGTTTTTTTCTTCATCAAGCAATCGCGTCATTTCATGCAAAGTCTCTGCAAGTTTCTCACGTTCTCTTTGTGCTGAAGAGAGTTCTTCTGCTAGAGCCACAACGCGATTATTGGCTTCATCTAACTCTGCTTTTAATGTTTTTGATCGGTTAGACAAAGCGTTTGCCTCGTCATCCAGCATGCGCTCACGACGTTTTGCTGCTTCTAAAGTTGAGGCAAAGCGTTGATTTTCGTTTTGTACTTTTTCAAGTTCGGCAACAGACAAATCCGTTTGTCTTTCTAATTCAGTTTTTCGTGCTTCAAGTTCGCCTATTCTCCATTTTGCCGATTGCAAATCGCTTTCGAGTTCTGCAATTCGCATTTCTCTTCGACGTGAATTTTCGTCAGTTTCTCCGGCCGATTTTTTTTGGTCTTCTTTAATGGAATTTTGTAACTCAAGAATACGTTTAATTTCTTCATCTTTCATTTTTAGCTGTATATTGGCTTCTGCAAGAGAATTCTTGATCTGTTTCAATTCCATCATTCGTTGAGTCAGCTCAAGTTCAGCCTCAACTCGTGCTCTGTGTTCGCCGGCTTTTGCTCCCCATAGCGCTGCAATTTCAGCTTCCAATGTTCTAATTTGTTCAGAACAATCAACCTGCTGTGCTTGGGGCTCCAGTTGTTCAGGGCATTCTGATTTACTCATCGACTCCATTTTTACAATAAGGTCTCGAAGTGTTGCTGATAGACGAGAGCATTCTTCTTCTGCCGAACGTTTCTTTTCCGCTGTTTCTTCAAGTTTTCTTTCGAGTTCTTGGTTTTCTTTTTCCAGCGCGCTTAAATCTTCTGACGGAGGTGCTGTCGTCACCGGTGTTTGTTCTGTTGCTTGCGCCAGGTTCAGCTTATTTTCAGCTTCTATTAGTCGAGTGTTAAGAATTACTTTTTCTCCTCGAAGCGTTTCGAGTTCGGAGCGCAACAAGTCTGTTTCTTTTTTCAGGGTTTCAAGTGCAGTACGTAAAAGGTCAGCATCTTTTTTAAGTTGCTCGGCAGAAGTTTTAAGAGAGTTATTTTCTTCTTTGAGAGATGCTGATTCTTTGCGAATCGGCTCAAATTCACTTCTAAGAGAAGTTATTTCTTCTACGAGTGCGGTTTCTCTGGCTTTAAGTGTGTTGATGATAGCTCCGCTCTCATGACGACGTTCACGCAGTCTTTCCAGCTCCCTTGCGTCTTCTCTAAAACGATCAATTAAGTCATCCCTAGCAGCTTCAGCTGACTCAGCGCGTTCCAATGCAAGTCGGTATTTCTTTTCGCTTTCGATATCTTTTTTGGGTTTGGTTTCTAAATTAGAAATTTTTTGTCTCAATCTATCCAATTCTTGAGCGTCAGCTCTCATGCGGTCTATTATATCGTCTCTTGCCGCCTCCGCTGATTGAGCACGTTCCAATGCCAGTTTTAGTTCTTTTTTGGCACTTTGAAGCAATCCTGCCAAATCGATATCGTTACTTCTTTTGGAAAATTCGTCTTCCAGTGTCTTCTTTGTAATAGACTTTCGCTCATTGTCCAGCTCTTTTGAAAGCTTTACCGCGCGGTCCCTAGCTGCTTCGGACTGCATTAATTCTTCTTCGAGCTTTTTCTCCAGTGATTCAATTCGAACTCCTCGATTGCCGAGTTCTATGCGAGCATTCTTAAGTTCTTCTTCCAAACGCTCCAGATCAGCTGAATCTGCACTTACAGCAAAAGAAGAAGACGGAATCTGGATCACAGAGTAGGAGTCTAGTTTGCATTTTCTTTCAGCGCATACAGCTACAAACCATGAAATATCTTCAACTTCTGATTCTAAAAGATCAGAATTGAAACTGACTTCCAAACTGCCTTCTCTTCCTTCTAAATCGGCTACGGTGTAACCGATAAAAGGTGATTGACCTATCATTTGTACAGAAGGAAACTCTTTTGATAAAAGATCATACATTCGATAGTAGTCAATCGCAGAAGTACTATTGCCTTTAACATTTGCATTCGGCGTTGCTGCAATGAGACGTCCGTTTCTATGTAATACTCGTTTTATTTCGGATAATACCGCTTCGAGATCATTAATTTCGGAAATATTTGGTATTACCGCTGCACCGAAAACACCGTCGTCAAAGGCCAAGTTATTTAGCGGCATTATATGGTGAGCCATACCGTCCTCAGATCGCAGTCTAGGCCAGGGAGGCGATGCGTCTTCCCGGCTTGCGGCCACAACGTTGGCGCCGGTAGATGCAATGAAAGACGCTATCGAAAAGTCACTGCTGACAAGCAGCACACTTTGTCCCGAGAGCAGAGAGCTTGTATAAGACAGCTGCACTAAATGGTGAATTGAATTGTTACTGTTTGGATTTGACGTAGACATCTTGTCCTGTTTCGGCTTCTAAAAAAATGCCGCGGTTAAACTTTGTTTTGTTCGCTCCTAAAATCAATTATCAAAGTCGGATTATGTATTCATAACTATTTGTTGTAAATGGGGAAACGGAAAATAAGAGCCTAACATAGAGATTAATACCAATCTCTATCATAGAGCTGCATATTTGTTTAGTATCCGGGAGGAGGAGGAGGAGGAGGGGCTGATCCGCCGCCGCCGCCGCCGCTTGCCTTGGGTTTGGCTGCTTTCCCCTTGTTGCTTTTAACCGGAGACTCATCATCCGGAGGAGGAGGCTGAGCTTCCCAACCGCCGCCGGCATCGGAATCTGACGGAGGCGGAGGCGGAGGTGTTGCTCCCCAACCGTCGCTGCTTGCGGCAGTGCTTCCTGACGAAGATGATCCCCAGCCGGAATCACTGCTGCTTGCTGCTGAACTGCCGCCGCCATCCCAACCGTCACCGCCTGATGCTGCTGCACCGCTTCCCGAAGATGAAGCGCCCCAACCGTCATCTTCGGATGAACCGAAATCTTCATCTTTTTTAGAGCGAGAAGATGTTGAGCCGTCACCTTTGTAGAATCCAAAATTAAGGGTCAATGCTGAGTAAATTGTAAATGTCAGCAATTTATGAGGCTCGCCCCATATCGGAACCGGCTCAGCATACTGTTTGCTTTTGGAATAGGCCATTCTAAAGCCCAAAACATCGGCACCCACTGAAAATGCTTTTGAGGCGAAAAACTCAGCGCCTAATGCAAACTGAATTACTAAGGGTGAAGACAGCTTGCTAAGCGCTTTTAGCTGAGAATCCAGAGCAGCGGACAACGACGAAGCATTGTTTTTGACTTTTCCTATGTATTTTCCTCCGGCGAGTTGAAGATATAAAGATGCCTTGCCTGGAGCAGGTTCCATGATATAAAATTTTACTCCCAAAAGAAAGCCAAAAGAGAATGTTGAAGCATTAGCAACAGTTGCATCAGGTAAAGTCATGGAATGCTTGGCAAAACCCATGTCTAATGCCAGAGAAATTGACAATCTGTCTATCGGTCGAAGCTGGAAGTCTCCTCCGAAATTGGTTTTGTTTAGAGACGAAAGATCCACTCCCAAATCTATCGGAGCACCGTCCGAACCCATTTGATCAAGAATAGGAGTTTTATAGTTTTCCCAGGCAAATCTGGCTCCCATTCCGAACAGACCGTCCTTGGCTGACGCAGCATGGGCGCTCATTAAAAGGACACCGCATAATATTAGTGACACTGAAAATTTACGGGCCATCGTATTCTCCTTTCAAGGTGATAATCAGTTTTTCAAGCTGCTCAGGTTTCGGATAAAACAACAACGATGACGCAGCGCACGAAAAGATACAGTTCAACCAAAATAGATGTCAAGCGATCCTGACTTGCTGAGAAAGAATTCCTTTGAGAATTTGTAAATAAATAGCTGAGGGGCCGGGAATCGGTTTTATCCCTAGTCTATTAAAATTTTAAAATTCGAAATTCGATAATAACTAATCAAATCAATAACAACATTAAAATTGTAAAAATGTGGTAATTTTAGAATAAAAATAAAAATAAATGAACAAATGTATATTTGGGAAGGCACTGTTTTGTCCGTGTCATGATACCTTTAGTTAAGACGGCGGATCTTCAACACGCATGAAAACGTCATTAAAAAATGCAAGGTTGATTCGATCCGGGGCAATTACAACTAGTGAAACTGGGATAAAACAAAGGAGAGCCGAATCATGCAAGGTAAATTTCAAGTATGCGTTGTCTTTGTGCTTGCGAGTCTAATTGGCATTATCGGATGTTCCAATAATAAAGGTGATGACGATAAAGACAGTAACGGCAACGGTACAAAAGATACCGATGTCCCCAATTTAGATAGTAATCCGACACTCGATGACATAGATACTGCGGAAGTATGTGCCACCATTGAACAAGGAATCAGCGACATGACGGTTAAGGTTATGTTGCTGCAAGATATTTCTTCTTCTATGAACGAAAGTATCGGAAACGGCGGAACAAAATGGGAAGTTGCAAGAGAAGCTCTTACCGGTATGGTAAGTCGTTATAATGATGATGTTGATTTCGGACTGGATTTCTTTCCGTTAAACGGAGAATGCACTGTAGGATCTTCTGTTGCAATAGATGCTGCACCGAACAACGCCTCAGCTGTAGCAGCCAGATTGGCAGCAACTGAACTATCTCGATCTACTCCCCTTTATCTGGGTATGTCTAATTTCCTAAATGCTTCATATTCACCGTCTTTTCTTGCGGAAGGATCCGATTCTTATTTGGTCATTGTTTCGGACGGAATGGATAGTTGCGGAACCAACGGACAGATGGGAGGCAGTGTAACCGACAATCAACTTACTGAAGTTACGTCTTCTTTATTGAGAGAACGCGGTATTCGAACCTTTGTTATCGGTTTCGGAAGCGGTATTGATGCCGGCCAACTTAATGCTATAGCCCGCGCCGGGGGTACTAGATTTAATGAATTTTTCAATGCTGAAAATGAAGAAGAACTCAACGAAGCTTTGGAATCTATCGGCTCCACTGTAGTTGTAAGCTGTAGATATCAGTTGGGAGATGTACCCGAAACTGCTGATGTAAATCTCACCAATATATATTTTGATACCAAGGGTTTGCTGAGAGGAAACGATTGCTCCGGAGATGCAAATTGGATCTGGGGAAATGATGAAAAAACCGTTATAGAGTTTTGCCCACAGGCCTGCAATATGCTGGAAAGCGGACAAGTGCAAGAATTACAAATTGTTGTTATGTGTACGGAAGACGAAGTTATCATTATTCCTCAATAATTTCTTTCTCCTATCGGACTTTCCCTAAAAAGTAGCGAATACCCCTCTTTATTTGTTAGTCTCAGTTCATGAGTTTTAAATACCTTCATCTGTTATTTATTGTTTACATTGGATTATTTTTCGGTTGCGGACCGTCGGTTTCTAATCTGCAACCCATGCAGGTAAAAACTGCTCAGTATCCCAATATTCCCGAACAACCCTTACAGGAACAGGGACTATTGGAACTATCTGATTTGAATCCGTATTTTGATGATGTCTCAGGAGGAACAGCCGCTCGTCTCTTGGCAGAAGATAGACTTGCCGAAGCACTTGTCTATTTTGATGAAATCATTCTGGCTTCGCCCGATGTTGATCTTGTCTTACGCGCTCGTTTTGTTGCGGGATATATAGCCGAAAGACTTGGAGATAATGCCCGTGCGCTGAAAGACCTAACTGCTTCAGCAACTAGCATGCCTCTTATAGCTGATTTGGCATGGGAGCGAGCTGCTCGGGCTGCTTTAAAACTCGGTCTTCTAGAAGATGCTGTTGTTTGTGCAAACAAAGTATTGAGTACCAGTGTGTTTGCAGAAGATGCATCAATGACCCGCGCCGACGCACTTCGTCTACAAAAAAAATATTTTGAGGCCCATGATGCGTATAAATTATACTTGGAAGCCTATTCAAGCGGCACCCGTAAATATGAGGCATATGCCAGGATTGTGGAATGCATTGTTAAAGGAGTTGCCGAACAGCCCTTTATGTCAGAAAAACTAGAAATCGGATATACTGTTTTGCAGCAACTGCAAGCGGAGTCTCCTTCCGGATATTGGACCGGCTACGCAGAAGGCTTTGAGGAATCGATTATGTCCGGCTTGGAAATGGAAATTCCCACAGATCGTCCGGCTCGTCGAGCTGCTCTTAATGCCTATCAGAAGGCTCTTGATCTCAAAAACAAAATGCAAAACGAGTCAGCAGAAAAAGAATATGACAATGTAATTCGTCTGGCAAAAAACAATACAGCGCTTTTATGTACGGCGTTATTGGAAAGAGCGGTAACGGTTCAGCAGCAGCGTCAACACGATCGATCTGCACTGCTTTTTGAGGAGACTGCTGCTGCATGTTCAGAACCGAGTATTCGAGTGCGGGCATTATATCGCGGAGCCAAAGCCTATACATCAGCAGGAAAACACGAAGATGCAATTAGACTTTACAGCCAAGTTGAAAGTGATTTCCCGGAGCATTCTTATGCTGACGATTCTAGATTGAACTCTGCTTCTTGCTATCTTAAGCTTGGTGATAAGGATAAATTTATCAGTATGTTATCCGAATTGCCGGAGTTGTATCCGAAAGGCGATATGCGTGCTGAAGCCCTTTGGATTGTAGCCTTGCATTATTTGCAGGAAAGCAACATTTTGGCGGCGAAAGAAATTCTTGTTCGATATTACGAAATGTTTCCTAGAGAGACCGGATGGTATTCTTCGGGACGATCAGGATACTGGCTTGGTAGAGTTGAAGAAAAGCTGGGAAATACACTAAGTGCGGCAGGTTATTATGAATATGTAATAGCAGGCGCTCCGTTTTCTTTCTATATGGTGCTTGCATACAATCGTTTACTGGAGATTGATAAGAAACGTGCTGAAGATTTGATAGCATCGTTGGCTCCTCATAAAAATGTTTCTGTTGAGTTGAGATTTAAACAGTCTATTTTAGATGAAAACAAAGCATTTGCCGAAGCAGTTGAATTACATCGTATGGGGCTTGTAAGTAATGCAAAGAGAATTTTTAACAGCGTGCTTAATACTCCCGGTATTCCCTTGGAAATGAACTGGATCGTAGCAGCAATGGAAAGAAGAGCCGGTAGGTTTTCAGATGCAAAAGATACGGTAACAAAAAAAGAAAGAGGGTGGCAGGATCGATATCCGGCTGATGCTGACCTTCTGCCTTGGTCACTAGCTTATCCGACCGTATTTGAAGATTCCGTCTACAAAGCGTCTGAAAGATGGAACGTATCACCTTTTCTGATTTGGGCCATAATGAGAGAAGAGAGCGGATTCAATCCCAAAATAGAGTCTTGGGCCAACGCGATAGGTCTTATGCAACTAATCATGCCCACAGCAAAAAGCATGGGAAAAAAGATAGGCATTAATGTCACTCGCCAAAACCTGAGAACTCCGGAAGTCAATATTCCTTTGGGTACAGCTTATCTTTCACACCTAAATGAATACTTCGGCGGCCACCTGATCTTTTCAATAGCCGGTTACAATGCTGGTGAAGGGGCAGTATTAAAATGGATAAAAAACAAAAACCACAACGACGCAGATTTATTTGTCGAACTTATACCTTATGACCAAACCAGAGGCTATACCAAACGAGTGCTCGGCACTGTTGCGACATATATGTTCTTGTACAGTGACAAAAGGAAAATTCTTTCATTTCCCCTTATCATTCCTTAGTCAAAATTGTTTTTGTCAGGATATGGAGGAATTTTCGAAAGTCGAGCTTTCTCTACACGTTTTAAGTCTTCTTCAAGCCAACTGCAAAAACGATTAATGCCCTCTTCAATTCCGACCTTGGGAGAATAACCCAATAACTTTCGTGCGTTTGATATATCAGCAAAAGTTATAGGCACGTCTCCCGGTTGGTCATTTTCGTGTTGAATTTTTGGTGTTTTCCCCAAACGTTTTGCGATCAGAGAAAGCAACATATTAAGGGTTGTTGTTTTTGAGCCGCCTAAATTGACTATGTGGTAGCCGCTGCAATTTAATATTGAGGCTACAACCCCCTCAACGATATCATCAATATAGGTGTAGTCTCGACTTGAATTTCCGTTGCCGAAAGCTGAAATCGGTTCGTCATTTATTATTTTGCGAGCAAAGTTGTGAATTGCCATTTCAGGTCGTTGCCTAGGACCGTACACAGTAAAAAATCTGAGTGCGTAAACGCTGATATTATAGAGATGATGGTAAGTATAACAAATGGCCTCTCCAGCTGCTTTTGTTGCAGCATAGGGAGAAATGGGTTTCATTATATCATCGGTTTCTCTAAAAGGAGTATTTGTACGTCCTCCGTATACAGAGGAAGAAGATGCAAAAACAAATTTGTCGACTTCGTGTTTTCGACATTTCTCCAAAATATTAAGAGTTCCTTCGATGTTGACGCGCTGATATATTTCCGGATTGGAAATAGAAGGTCTGACTCCAGCCCAAGCGGCCAAATGAACTGTAATATCCGGCTTGTCAGAAAAGATCTTTTCGAGCAAATCCTTGTCCAAAATATCACCGTTGACCAAAGTATATCGATTGCTCCAAAAGGCTTTTTCTATATTTCTTCTTTTGATTTCGGGATCGTAAAAGTTATTGAAATTATCAAGACAGATTATTTCGTGTCCTAGTCCTAACAATCTTTCTGCCAGATGAGAACCGATAAAACCTGCTCCGCCTGTAACTAGTATTTTCATAGCAGCACTTTATCAAAAAAAATGTAATAATTCTATATTGAGTCTTTAATTCTTTAGATTTAACTTCTCTTTTTTAATTGTACTATTTTGGATTGCAGATACAAAAGCAATAGTATTTGAGGTTGCTTAATAAATGGAAATGATAGGGCGATATAAGTTGGTGAGAAAAATAGGATCCGGCGGCATGGCCGAAGTTTTTCTTGCTCGTTCTAAGGGGGCACAAGGTGCAGAGAAGCTGTTGGTCATCAAGAAGATACATCCTGCACTATCTCAGAATGCAAAATTTATAGATATGTTTGTGGCAGAGGCTCATGTTGCAATAAGACTCAACCATACCAATATTGTTCAAGTATACAATTTCGAACATGCCGACGATGCATACATACTGGCAATGGAATATGTTGACGGGGCTGATCTGCTGAAATTACAGAATACGGTTCGATCTAAAGGAGGACGGATTCCCTTCGGTTTAGCAGCCTACATTGTTTCTGAAATTGCAAAAGGTCTTGACTATGCTCACTCACGATGTGATGAAAACGGCGATCCGTTGGACATTGTCCATCGCGATGTGTCTCCCCAAAATATCCTTGTGTCGCATGCAGGAGAGCCCAAAATTGCAGATTTCGGAATAGCGCGTGCGCGATGGCTTAATGAAGATATCGGATCAGTAAAGGGTAAGTTCGGATATATGTCTCCGGAGCAAGCCGAAGGTCAACCTGTGGATCTTCGAACGGATATATATGCACTGGGAATAGTTCTCTATGAAATGCTGATTAACAGACAATTGTTCAAATTTGAACAGGGTGACAATCCCCGAAGCATTATATGCAGCACAAGACATCCGGCTCCTGGAGAGATAGAACCGTCGATTCCCGAAACTCTTAGTGACATTGTTGCAAAGGCGGTATCTTACGAACCCAAGGATCGATACACTTCTGCCCGTGAAATGGCTCGCGATCTCACCAGATATTTACACTCTGAAAAAGAAATCTATGATGCTCAAACTTTAGAATTATTTATGGAGAGTTTCGGAGACGCTCTTAGACTTCAGGCTGATGATTCTCTGCAAACAGGTTCTCAATTGGCGGATGCCTCTACAAAAGTAGCCGGTACTAACAAAGAGCATCGCTCATCGGTTATTCAGGATGCAGCCATGAGCTCCTTCGAACAGCGTTCTGCTGTTGTAATCGCGGGAAGGTTGGAAATAGGAGAACATCCGTCGCGAGACGATATTGCCAAAAAACTCTCTGCGCTTATCAATGAAATGGCTTTTAAGTCTAATGCTGTTGCCAGATATACATCATTTGGATTCACTGTATTTTTAGGGTTGGATCAATCAGCCATGGAAGACGCAATTTCAGGAGTCAGATTGTCCTATGATATTTTGGATGCGGTCAGTGCCGTATCTAGAGATCATCACATACTGATAACATTGCGAATAGCTGTTTGTCAGGGAACAATTCATTTCCAGAACGGTTCAGAACTGGCGAAACGAACCTTTGAACCCAATGCAGATCTCATAAGCAGATACGAACAGCTCACAGAATCAGCAAATGACGGTGAAATTGTAACAGACGGACAAATTTACAAGCTTGCAAGACGTGAATTTCATTTTCACAGATTGAGGTCAGATTCTTCTGTGGAAGAGGATGATGAAGATTTTGAAGAAGCATCTCCAATCTACAAGGTTGACGGGACACAAAGTCGACAGGATCGCAGTGAAAGCATACTTGAAACCGGTGTGTTTCGAGGACGAGAACGCGAACTTGCAATTTTAGGAGAGGCTTTTTCAAAAGTCCAACAGGGTGAATCTGTTATAGTTCGTGTGGCAGGTGAAGTCGGAATAGGAAAAACTAGACTGGTAAGCGAATTTATTAAACGTTCAGTCGGTGATACTGCAGAGCTTCTATCCGTAGACTGTCTTTTTGTTGAGAGAGATCGTCCAATGGCAGCAGCGGCCGATTCGATTAGGGCTGCCCTATGCCTATCAGAAACGGAAATTGCGGAAAAACTTCATGAGCGACTCAGTTTGCTATTTAAAGCATCTCCAAATTATCTTGCGCGTCAGGAGCGTTTTCTAGGACATTTTCTTACAACTCCAGACAGCGGCTGGGGACGAAATCCTAGCGCTCGAAGAAGTCTGGTGCAACGAGCAGCTTTCGGTCTAGGTGTTATTTTGGCGTTGCGTGCCAAACAGCGTCCGTTGATATTGGTTGTTGAAAATGCTCATTGGTTGGACGGGCCCTCCATTGATGTTCTTTCCGAATTAGCAATGGAACATACTCGATTGCCGGTTTTGGTATTGCTTGTAGGAAATACCGGAACCCTTGCCGGACGAAAGATCGCTCGTCTTCAGAATATAGAGTTAGGGGAAATGAAAGACTCTATTATAAGAGGAATAATCATTGAGCGACTGGGGGCTTCTGAGAGTGTTAAGTCTATTTCCGAACAGATTATTCGTCGCGCTCACGGCAATCCTTTTTTTGCAAATGAAATAGTTGATTCGTTGATTGAGCAAAAAATAGTAGTGCGCACTAAAAACGAAGGCCCAATTAAATACAGACAGGCTCGACCCGGAATAATTCGTCTTCCTGCTACGATGGAAGGAATAGCCGCAAGTCGCATAGCTGCGTTACCGGCTTCTCAGCGAACAGTGCTTAGAATAGCTTCGGCTATAGGAGCTAGTTTGGATATTGAAACAGTTTCTGCTCTTGTAGGAAGAGATGTATCTAGTGACATCGCAGCTTTAGCGGAAGAAAGCATTTTAGTTCCTGCTCCGTCTGAAGACGGAAAACCGCTCTATCGGTTTTATCAGCCGATGGTAAGAGAAGCAGCATACGGAGGCTTGGAAGAAAAAGACAGAAGACGCATTCATCGTGCTATCGCTAAAAGGCTTATTGAATCTTCAAAGTTCGAAAAAATGGTACCTGAGGTTCGAATCGCCTGGCATCTGGAATCGGCCGGCGAAAAAGAAGATGCGGGTCGAAGGTATGTCAATGCCGCCAATGCGGCCGAAGCAATTTTTTCGGATAGAGAGTCTTTGAAGCTATATGACAGAGCCATTCCTCTGCTTCGCTCCAACTCGCACGAAAAATTTTACGCGATTGCCGACAGAGAACGTGTTTTAGGATATTTTGGGAGATTTGCAGAACGCGAAGCTGAGACCCGCGAAATGAAACGCATAGCGGTTTTGCTCGATGACAATGTTCTTATCGCAAAGAGTTTAACCCGCCAAGCCCAATTGAAATATGACCTCGGTGCGTATGATGATGCTGCGCGTATTCTCATCGAAGCGTTAGATGTGGCAAAACGCTCTGATGACCTCAATAATCAAACCGAAGCCTTAAGATTAATGGCGCTTACAGCAATACAAGGAGGTCATTTGGCTCGCGCTGTGGATTGTACGAATCGAGCAATTTCAATTATTAAAGATATTAGCGAAGCAGATTTCGCTCAAAAAGCGCTCGTACTCAATGTAAAAGGCTTTGCTTTATACCAAATGGGTTATCTGGATAATGCGGCTTCTCCATTGGCAGAAGCGCTTGTTCTATTTAGGAGACTTAAGGATCAAAGAAATGAATCTCAAGTTCTACATCATTTGGCATTACTGGCCTCTGCGCGAGGTGAGCTTGCGGAAGCAGCAGAGTTTCTTGAAAGAGCGCTTCGAATTGATACAAAGGTTAGAGCTTCTCGGTTAAGGGGATTGAAACTTGCCGCCATGGCGCAGGTCCGCATAGATGTGGGTGATTTTGACGGAGCAGAGACAAATCTCGCTGATGCAGATAGAATATGTCGTGAAAACAAGGACCGCTACGGTTTGGCCGAAGTTGACTTGGCTGTTTGTCACCTCTTGATTATCCGCGAAAGTTACCAAGAAGCATTAAATATTTTAAATGATATGTCCGACAGGCCGGCGATTAACGAAAGCCGCATGATGACAGTAAGACGGTTAAGACTGAAAGCAGATGCTCTAATCGGCATTAAAGATTTCCAGAACGCGGTTAAGTTTGTAGATGAATCCGTTCATATAGCACTCGAAGCAGGTATGAACGGCGAAGCTGTTAGAGGGGGTGTTTTAAAGGGATTGGCGATGGCTTTTGCTCAAAATCGTAGCGGAGCGATTAATGCCGCCAGAAAAGCTACTGATATGCTTGCTGTGCTTAGAAGGGTTACTGACGAAGAGCAGGTTTTTTGGCATCAGGCAATTACATATCATCAATTGGGAGATTTCTATTTGGCTCGTCAATCAATAGAAGAAGCTTTGCGTCATATTGACAAGAAAAGTGCAAAGATTAGAAAACGCAATAGGCGTTTGGCCGATTGTTATGATAACCATCCCATAACAACAAAGATTAAGAACGGACTGCTCTGAAGCTCGCTGTATTTTCATGAACTCAGATATTATTGCTTTACCTATCGAAGCTTCCCTGTTCCAAATAACAGAGACTTTTCGTTCTCATAGAGCAGTTATGCTTAACGCTCCGCCGGGAGCCGGAAAATCCACGAAGGTTCCCTTGGCTCTTCTTGATGCCGGATTTTCAAAAAGCGGAATGATAGTTCTTTTAGAGCCGAGACGAGCGGCAGCCCGAGCAACAGCAGCACGAATGGCCTTTCTCAGAGATGAAAAAACGGGAGATACCGTAGGATATCAAACAAGGTTCGACAAATGTTATTCTCCTCAAACAAGAATACTTGTAATGACAGAAGGAATTCTTACAAGACGTTTGATTTCTGATCCGTTTTTAGAGGGAATATCTTTTATAATTCTAGATGAATTTCATGAACGCTCTGTTCACTCTGACCTTTCGCTTGCCTTTGTCAAAGAGCTAATGACAGTCAGAGAAGATCTTAGATTGTTGGTGATGTCTGCAACTTTAGAAACGAAACGTGTAAGCGAATTTTTGGGCGGATGTCCGATAATAAACTGTGAAGGAAGACAATATCCGTTAACCATATCATACGCAAAGAGCATTACTGATGCACCGATCTATACGAGGGCTGCCGCCGCTGTTTTGGATGCAGTAAAAACCGCTCCGTCAGCTGGGGATATTCTAGTTTTTATGCCGGGAGAGAGAGAAATTATGATGCTAATTTCTCGTCTGGTCGAACATGATAAACTTAAAGAATTTGAAGTTATTCCTATGTACGGTGCACTTTCGGCTTTGGAGCAAGATCGCGTGTTGAGAGGCGGAAACAAAAGAAGAATTATTGTTGCTACAAATATTGCAGAAACTTCTCTTACCATTCCCGGTATAACTTGTGTTGTGGATTCCGGACTTCGGAAGATTTCCAGGTTTGATCCTAAGATAGAAATGGATCGACTGGATACAGTTACAATAAGTCGATCATCTGCTGACCAAAGGGCAGGGCGGGCAGGAAGAATTGCACCGGGACAGGCAATCCGTTTATGGACAGCTCATGAACACAAGGGATTGGCCGAATCAGATATTCCGGAGATATTGAGAGTGGACACAGCGCCAATTTTGCTCCAGCTATTGGCTTATAGCCAAAGAGATCCTGCTAAAACAGATCTTTTGGACAGTCCGGATCCTCGACGAATACAAACCGGTCTTCTTCTTTTGGAACGACTGGGTGCTCTGGAAGCAGACAGTTTTGTCTTGACCGAAAAGGGACTTAAATTGGCTCGATTACCGGTACATCCGAGGTTGGGTGCAGTCTTGTTGAGCGCTGCGGAAAAAGGAATGCTTGATCTAGGAGCTTCTATTGCGGCTCTTGCTATGGAGCCGGATATCTTGGACAGACGCAAGATAAGAGAAAGGTCGCCGGCTTTGGAAGCTGATTTTGACTACAGGCTGACTCTTCTTAAAGACATAGAAGATAAGAAAAGCGTAGAAGCGTCCGCATCATTCGGATTGCTAAGAGATGCTACGGTTCGCTCCGTACTAAAAAATAAAAAAAACCTTATGTCTGCAATCAAAAGAGAAGAAATTATTCCATCCCGTCGAGTTTCAGAGATTTCATGCGGAGCACTTCTTCTCGCCGGCTTTTCAGATAGAGTTGCTAGATTTCGTTTTGGCGGCAGCAAGGATGCAGTAATGGTAGGAGGTCGCGGAATATCATTCTCTTCGCCGATAGAGACCAAAAGTGATCTGTTTGTTGCTATTGAAGTCGAAGCCGGACATCGAACGACTATGTCTTCGGGAATAGTTGGGTTTGCATCTGAAGTTACGACAGAGGAGCTACAGAGTGAATGCCCGATGTTTCTGAAGAATCGAACACAAGCTGTGTTTCAGGCAAAAACAGAGTCGGTTGCAATGTGGGATGAAACAATTTTTATTGACCTTAAAATCAGAGAGAAACCGTCACAGACAGAAGATCCTCAATTAGTCGCAAAGGTATTGGCCGAAGCGGCGACCGACAGCTTTGCGAGTGTGTTTTCTCCGGATGCAGGCTCTTTAAGACTTATCAATCGCATAAGATTTGCGGCTCATTTGTTTCGCCAAAAAAATTTACCTGACGTTTCTGAAAAAGGACTGGTTGCCATGCTTCCGGCATTGTGTACAAATTTAAAGAACCTTGATCAGATAAGAAAAATAGATTGGTCATCTGCTTTAAAAAGCCGAATGGACTATTTGACTTCTGCATGGTTGAACAAAGAGATAC
Source organism: uncultured Myxococcales bacterium (assembly GCA_964458775.1). Classification (GTDB taxonomy): domain Bacteria; phylum Myxococcota_A; class Polyangia; order JAAYKL01; family JAAYKL01; genus CAYWLQ01. The sequence continues at coordinate 16,069 of CAYWLQ010000088.1, forward strand.
CGGAATATATAGAACTTCCATCAAAAAAACGTGTACTGATAGAGTACGGCTCCAACAACACAGAAGGCACACCGTATTTTGCATGTCGAATTCAAGATGCCTTTGGTATGATGGAAACCCCGCTAATCGCAGAAAACAGAATTCCCCTTATAATACACTTACTGGCACCAAATATGCGTCCCTGCCAAATAACAGCAGATTTAAAAAACTTTTGGAACGAAACCTACAAAGAAGTAAGAAAAGAACTAAAAGGGAGATATCCGAAACACCGATGGCCGGAGGATCCTCGTTTGCTCTAGTTTGCAACAGTCGGATAACCTGCTGCAATCCACGCCTCCAGTCCCCCATCGCCCATTACCCATACTGTTTTGTAACCTGCTGCTATAAGAGTGTCGTAAGCTGATTCACTTCTAACACCTCGCCTACAATAGAGAACTATATATCGGTCGGGATCTACTCGGTCTAGATTTTGTCCAAGGATGTCCCACGGTATTTTGACAGAGTTTTCAATATGTCCCAGGTTGTAGAATTCCTCGTCAGATACATTTACCAACAACATTTGTCGGTTTAGGCTTGTTACAAGTTTGTAAACATCTTCAATCGGAATGTATTTACCTGTAGGCCATGTATAAGATACTTGCGTTCTATCGGTGTCGGAATCGATAGAGTTATTTGTTGATCCTGTATCGGCGGAAGCATCGTTTTCCTCTTCTGTATTCATATTGCTGTCAGTTGAGGCGTGCAATGCTGTATCGTTATTTTTTGATGCACCTGAGCTTCCGCAAGACAAAACAAATATCATACTAATTACCGATGAATAGGCTGTTACTGTTCCTTCTAGTATTTTCATTACAGGAAACTCCTTGCGTTACTATAATAGGCAAAAGGTAAAAGAAAAAACAGGTGAAAATCAAGTAAGTAAAAAGGATTTCCGGTTTGGAACACAGAAAGCTCGTTTCACCACGGTCTTCACGACAAACGGTTTTATCTGCGCTTAACATATTTGGACTTTTATGCGGGTCTTGCCGATCAGATCCGTCAATATGCACCTAAGCGGTTTTTTCCATATTCTCTGCGGATAATTCTGCAAGCTCTTCAAGCAAGGTTCTTTCTTGTTCGGAGATTTTTTTAGGCAACTCTACTTTAACCTGAACCACCAAATCACCAGATGATTTTTTTCCTACTTTCGGCGAGCCTTTGCCTTTTATACGTATTTCATCACCGGGTTGAGTTCCAGGCAGTATTTTTACCGGTAAAATCTCGTCGATAACCTGTACTGAAATATCGCATCCCAGAATAGCTGATGTGTACGGAATGTGAACTCTGAAAAAAAGATCATCGCCTTCTCGTTCGAGTTTTTCATCCTGTTCAACACGAATGAAAATATACAAATCACCGGGCTCTCCTCCGGTTTCAGGATGCTCACCTTCGCCGGCGAGACGTAAGCGCATTCCGGTATCAACTCCCGGCGGCACCACCGCCGTAACGGTGCGTGAAAACGGTGCACGTCCTGAGCCGTTGCAGGTTTTACAGGGATTGGGAATGTGTGTTCCTCTTCCTTCGCAGTTAGGGCAGGTAGTGGCAATGGTCATAAAACCTGTGCGCTGTAATACTTGACCGTGACCTCCGCAGGTAGGACAAACTTCTGCATTGGTTCCCGGTTTTGCTCCCGAGCCTTCACATGCCTGACAACGCCTTAATTGGTTGAGTTTAAGTTCTTTTTTTGTTCCGCGAACGGCTTCTTTAAAACTCAGAGTAAGATCATATCGAAGGTCCGCCCCTCTTGCAGGACGAGGAGGTCTGGAACGTCTCCCGCCTCCAAAGATATCGCCTCCAAAAAATTCTGAAAAGATATCTCCGAATGATGAAAAAATATCTTCAACACCGCTGAATCCGGCACCTCCCTGAAGTCCGTCATGTCCGTATCTGTCATATATAGCACGTTTTTCAGCGTTGGATAAAATATTGTAGGCTTCAGCGGCTTCTTTAAATTTTGCTTCGGCTTCGGCATTGCCCGGGTTTCTATCGGGATGAAGCTCCATGGCCAAACGCCTATAGGCTTGTTTTATATCTCTATCAGAAGCGTCTTTGGAAATTCCCAATATTTCGTAGTAGTCTTTTTTTGCCATGTAATGCCAAACCGGATTCTTATTTAATTACGTATAGTAAAAAGTCAATCCCTGCTCAGGTTGAGAGTGTTGAATTAATTTTTCTATTAAACTTTCCTGCCCTCGTTTTTTATAGGGAAAAAAGAATAGTTACCCTTTTAAAAATATTGAGGAATTTGTTGTCGGAATATCATTGTTCCTATTCGATTTTTTTTAATTTTTTGATTAATTTGGTCATTGCCCAAATTTCAATAGGGCGCACATACTCAAATTGAACGCCCATACCCTGTCCGTCATTTACCCATCGAACAAAACACAAAATTTCACTACGTTCCGGCACACCGGGAAGATTCATTCCGAGTTTTATCTTAGACCCAAATTTGGGCAGCGGTTGAAGTTGGATGTAGGCTCCGCCCAAACTAAAGTTTGTCAATTTGCCCGGATGAACATCTCCGCTGTCGAATTTAATTTCGACATCAGCTTCATATATATATCTATCGTGTTTTCTATTGGCACTGCTCATAATAACTCTTTTACTGATGGTTTCGAATTAATCAAGCTGCATCTCCTATAAGATGTGTTTGCTGCATGCTTATGTCAACTATTTCATTGATTTACAAGTTAGAAGTTTTCTATTAACAAAGCTCTTTCCGGTGCGTCGGCAGCCAAACGTGAGCGACCGATTTGAATTAGCCGAATGAGCAGACGTTTCATCGGATCCGGATCATCTGAGGGTTCTTCGGCAGTGTCGATGTCTGAAAATACAAGGGGAGTTAAAACTGCCAGAGAGTCTCCCAATAGTTGTTCTTCGGTTAATTGAAGCAATTCTGCGGCAAAAACATTGGCTTCTTCTTTTGCAATTGCTTTGGGAGACGGATCTCTGCCTGCCGAAGCATTTGCCAACGCATTCATTACCAAAATTGAAGCGGGAGTTCCCCTTACAGGAGGTTGCTCGCATCCCAGACCGTCAAACAATAAACTCGGCAACTGCTCTGCCTCTTCGAGAAGAAGCTCAACTTTTACAATATCATTTGGAGTTGAAAACGGAGCAAGGTCTTCGATGCCCGGTTCAAATAAGCTGTGAGGCGGCTGATCGGTATGTTCTAACATGGGCCAATGACAAGGTATTTCTCGGTCAAGGGAGGACAGAACGATGTAATATGGAGGATCGAAAATTGCACCGCGTCTTCCGGCGGGAACCAGTTTTTTGTCTCCAAGAAGTTTGCGCGCTCTCTTTTGCAGCGGATATATAAGGCCTAAGGCTGCGCGAATAAAAGTGCCCGGGGGAAGAACGGTCAGAAGCCTTGCTGCTGTATCTTCGTTGAGATTAGAAGTTTCCATTAGACCTAATGACATCATGTCTCTGGCCCATGCAATGCTTCTTACAACCTCTTTTATATTGCCGATATCGGTGCCGGCGGCGGACAGAAACAAATTTGTCATCGCAGACAATTCCGCATCCAGTGTGCCTATTCTATTGATCATGTCAGGATCATCCGAATTGCGAATAATATCTAATACAGTGTCCAAAAATTCGTTTCCGCCCAAATTATTTCGATAGAGAGCCGACATGGATAAATCGGTCGGAAAACGGGTAATAGGCGCTGAGGTTTCGGCCATATGTAAGACTTCGTTGATAGAAAGCGGGGTTAATAGCGAAACGGAATCTTCTCTGGTAGCAAAACCGTAGTCAGCCAGTCTTCCCTTTCTCCATTTGTATGAACTTTCTGTAAGCTCCGAAGCAAAATCATGCTTGATACATTCAAGCTCTCGTTGATAGTGTTCAAAAGGACGCAAGAGCATTGCCTGCAACAAGGCTCTCTCGATATCCGAAAATTGGTCAGGGTCTTCAATTTCTAGATGATAGAACCCGTCCGGACAAGAAATTAACTCAGAGGTATCCGGAACAATCAGATCGTCATTACGATTTTCCAGCAAGTGAACTCTTATATTTCGCTTAAACAAAAGCGTTTTGAGCTCATCCTCCAGCAAATCGAGAGCTCGGTCGGCGCCTTCGTAGCCGGACATTGCTAAGGGACCGATTAGATCTAGTGTAGCGTCAAGATTCGGCGTATCCCCTTGCCAGCAGGTTAAGTCGGATAATATAAAAACCTGATCTTTATTTGCGTACTTTAAAAGATCTGCTTTTTGTTCTTCATCTGCCTGATTCCATACCAAAAGCAAGTCATACGGTTCTAAGGCGCGAACTATAGAACCGGGTTCTTCTACTTCTGCAAGTTGTTGCAAGGTTTCTTCGGCTGCAATTGCGGACTGTGCAACCAAATCAGAAACCGCGTACCAATCCTTCTTTTGAATGATAGGCATAGTCATTTTCTTTCTGTTTGTATCCTGTGGGTTGAGATATTGTCGGACCTTGTCCATTACAGTAATAATACAACAAAAATTACTTTTGTCTTAGAGATAGGATCGAAATATCATACAGGCGGGGGAAGACAGCCGAATTTAAAGGAAAGACCTTCAATTTCATTGTATTTTAATCTGTGACATAGTTCCTCACACAATACTACGGTATTGCAGGGTGTGTTGCTAGGTGTCATGGCGCCGTCAACATTGTCTATTTCTTCATATCGCCAACCGTTGGGGTTTGAACAATCACCGCTGTACTTAATAGCCGTTGAGCCGTCTTCCGGAACTTCACCGTTAACTTCTTCTGCGATTTCAACAAATCCGCAATACTTAACATCATCATCAACCGGAACTTTATCCCATTCAATCGGGAAATTGCAGGAGGTAGCATCTGCTACGATGTCTTTAAACGCGTTGCTGATAGCGGTAGGATCGTCGACTTGGAAATAACTATTGGCTCCTCCGCTTCCGGATTTTGCGATATTTTCCATAACGCTTTCCCATTGTGCCGCGTCGTTTCCTACGCCTACAACGTATGTGGTAATTCCGTTATTAAAGAGGGTTGTTGCTATTTGGTAGGTTGCATCCGCGTCAAGGCATTGTTCGCTAACGCCAAGGGGGGTTATTCCGGTATTGATACAAGTTTCTGCTTTGTAATCAAAATAGGGAGCACAATTTGGAGCTCCGTCTGTAGCCAGTAGAATAGATGTCGGTTTGTCTTTTAAGCCAGGAGGCAAGGTCGGTAAATATTGTTCGGCAATCCATTTTAGAGATGAGGCTATTGGAGTTCCGCCGCATGTGCCGATTGCATCCAGCTGATTTGCGATTTCCTGTCCCATATTGAGGCCGACAGGTACCGATACGCTATCGGTTGGATAACATTGTTGTGCAGCGGATGTAGCATTGACTTTAACACAATTCATGGCAGGAAAAACAGCCAAGCCAAAGTTGACAAGCTTGTTTTCATCTGAGAGCACCACTTCTTTTAGAGCAGCATCAAGTGCCTGTTCATAATTTTTTCCATCGCTAAACACAGCATTTTCGACATCCATAGACGCAGAACGATCCATCAAAATCAGTATGTTGATATCCTGCAACTTTACATCATACGGCGAGGCATTACATGTTCTATCTTCAGTATCGGTATCAGTATCAGTGTCCGTATCAGTATCAGCATCCGCATCTGCGTCCGCATCGGTGTCAGTGTCTGCGTCTGCGTCCGTATCGGTGTCGGCGTCTGCATCTGTATCGTTATCTGAGTCGGAGTCTGAATCTGCGTCAGATCCCCAAGTATCACCGTCACCGTCCTTGGCGCACGAGCCGAATGCAAAGGCAATTAGCAGTAAAGTCCATAGAACAAACAGGAGTTTTCTCATAGCCGCAACCTTTCTTACGAAGCCCTCTCCAAAGCTTCGCCTTTTTGTTTTGTCGCAATATATACAGTTTTTATATTTCTGCCCATACAGAAATCATTTAAACAAACATCCTTTAAAGATTCAAGGATGTTCCTTGTCTCGACTAGATATTGCCCAAAAGATTCTAATCCTTCCACATAATCATATAATAAATAAATATCGAGACAGAGCATGCCCTGTCTCTACTTGACGAAACGGTAGACTCCGCCGTATGCAAGGCAGGCTGGTTTTTTTGAAACCGGCCCGTTTTTGAGGACAAAAAAATGATATATTACAGTACAAATCATAAGGTTCCGGAGGTTAATTTGGGTGAAGCCTTGATGCAAGGGCAGGCAAAGGACAAAGGATTGTTTATGCCCAAACCAATTCCTGCTCTTACCCCCGAATTGCTAAAACAAGCTAAAGATATGCCCTACCCGGAACTGGCGGCATCTGTTTTGGAACCGTATGCAAAGGGAGTTTTTTCGCGTTCTGTCTTGGATGAAATTTGCAATGATGCCTACGATTTTAATATTCCATTGGAAAAAGTTGACCAATATCGATATGTTATGCGATTGGATCAAGGTCCCACAGCGTCTTTTAAGGATTTTGCAGCAAGGTTCATGGGCAGGGCCGTAGGTCGTTTGGTAAAGGAGGCGGGACGTGAACTCCTAATACTTACTGCTACTTCAGGCGATACCGGTTCAGCGGTTGCGAGTGCGTTTCTCGGTGTGGACAACATTAGAGTGCTGGTGCTTTTTCCCACATCTGAGGTTTCTGATCGTCAACGAAAACAGATGACAACCCTTAGCGGAAACGTGGCGGCCTTGGGTCTTCCGGGAAAATTCGACGATTGCCAAGCTCTCGTCAAACAGGCGTTTAGCGATCCGGATTTGGCGAAATTTAATTTGTCCAGTGCCAATTCAATTAACATCGGAAGGCTTCTTCCTCAATCGGTCTATTATATCTACGCTGCTTCTCGTTTGGCAGATATCGGTAACGGTGAGAAAGTAATTTTCAGCGTTCCGTCAGGGAATTTTGGAGACATGATGGGAGGAGTATTGGCCTTTCATTCCGGGCTTCCTGTATCAAAGTTTGTTATTGCCACCAATGCCAATGATGAAGTGCCCAAATTTTTGGAAACAGGCGTATATACCAAGATTGCACCTTCTCGCACATGCATATCCAACGCTATGAATGTGGGTCATCCGTCTAACTTGGCAAGGTTGGTTGATTTGTACGGCGGCAGTATGGACGAAAAGGGAA
>CAYWLQ010000089.1:0-219 GCA_964458775.1 uncultured Myxococcales bacterium
ATCTGTCGTCCGTATAGAAGGCTGTACCATTCAGGGAAATACTGCCCTGCTCCAATACGGCGGCGGAGTATTCGGGTATGCGAATATCAAAATCATTGACAGCACCATCCGAGAAAACAACGCCGAGGCCGGCGGCGGGGTATACGGCCATAACGACTCGAGTATCACCATATCGTCGAGCACCATCGGCGAAAACACTGCCGATCAAGGCGGCGGCGG
>CAYWLQ010000089.1:233-22974 GCA_964458775.1 uncultured Myxococcales bacterium
ACTGTTATTGTCAACAGTACTGTTCATGACAACACCGCACAGAGCGCAGGGGGCGGGATCAACAGTTCTTCAGTGCGTTTCAGCGGGGCTGTCATCAACAGTATTTTCTATGGTAACGAAACAGCGTCCTCCGGCGGCGCCTTGTATTATACCAGTACCTTCCAACCTCTTATCTACAACTGCATATTTTACAATAACACGGCGGCTGTTACCGGCGGGGCAATTCGCGACGACACGAATTCGTACGAGATATATAACAGCATCTTCCGAGGCAATACCGCCGCCGATATCAGTGATCATATTTACAGTGAAGATCAGACGACTACCATACTCAGTTACTCCAACGTCGAGGGAAGTGGATTTTCGGGTACAGCTGCTGACAACTTTAACATAGATGTTGATCCGCTGTTCGTGAGCACTGCGGTCGGCAGCGAAGACTTCCACCTGCAGGATGGGTCGCCCTGTTTGAACGCCGGGAGCAATGAGTTGCTCCCGAACGACCTCACGGACATGGATTCGGACGGTGAAACCACGTCGGAGCAAATTCCCTACGACCAGGAGGGCAATCCACGCATTCTAAACACCATCGTGGATTTGGGTCCCTACGAACGGCACTGATCCTAACGAAAACAAAGAGCCGAGCCCAATACGGTGCAGCATCGAATTTGGGGTGTATACCACTCTCAGCGTCGAATTCGACTGAATTCAGCTGACTATAGTCAGCGGTGCTCGATGTTTTGACGAATCCCATGCCGGTATAACCGACAGACTTCTCAGATAGTCTGAGACAGGCATACCAATAATACTATATGTGCTTTCGTAGCCGGCAGTAAGCGAGGAGGGCTAAACAAAACAAGAAAAAGGGAATACCTGTTGTGCGTTGCGATCCCACGACAGCACACCCGCATTCCGATGTGCCTGCTTTGTCGTCAATATCTGTCTCTGAAGTGTCACTATCTTCATTTAAGGAGGACGTATTTGTGTCCGCCGATTCGGTGTCTGTAACTTTGGCATCTGCATCGTCTAGCTTGTCCATGCAGATCGTCTCGTCCGGGAAAGACTTAATGTTCGCAATCAATTCGTCTGAGGTTGGGATGCCGTAGGATTGGTAGACCCCAAAAATGTAGTCAACCAATTCGTCATTGAATGACGATGTATACGGCTTGAATTGCGAACGCACATTTCCGCTGTCCCCCTCGCTGAGGTCGAACACCTCGACGGGTGTTGAGCATGAGAAATCAAAATCATTAAGATCCAGGTAGCGCAGGTTACTGTTATCATGGCTGTAGAAGAACATTCGTTGGGTAAAAGGATCAAGAATGAACTGCCATAGAGTGCGCATGGGCGGCCTCAGCATGTTTGCACCTTCCTCCAAAATGGAATGTACAAATGCAAAGTCATCTATATCTGTTGTCGGATCATAAGCCAGATATCTGTCGGACATCTTTTTGTACCGTCCGGAGGGATCATCTCCGACAAGCAAACACATATCGAAGGTCGAATTGACAAATACCGGTACCTGCATTTCATTTCGAGAGATGACGACCATTTTCTCTTGCAGCCATTCTATGAGGACCGACGCGCCTGTGCGATCCCAAATCAGGAACTGCGATTGCCATTCCTCTTCGGGAGATATGCGCACGAACTCGTCCGATGAGATAACGTCTGCAACGGTTGCACTGGTGTCGAGCTGGTACTGTGCCCATTGTCCCACGCTTAGGCGCGGAATAGAGGTGTCCAATGATTGCCGGGTATCCCCCAGTGCCATCTCCAAGATAACCAGCCCTGCTTCGTTCATACCCCGACCGGTAATCTCACGTCCCTCCATTATCAGCGAAATGCTGCCGTATTGTGAGACCCAAGTGAACGGCGGGTCATTGGGAAAGACAAACCCATACTTCTGTACGTTTCGTTTGTTCACAACCAGAGCCAATCGATCGGCAAACCAATCCATGTTGTGGCCGATCAGAGTTCTGTTGCCCTTGTCAAAAAAAACAGTAGAACAAGCATGAGCGGTGCTGACAGAGTCAATTAGGCTTAGAAAAACCAACCCGATAACAAAAAGGCGTTTCATGAAGATCCTTTCATGGTTGCTTTCGCACATATACTTATGAGCAATTAACCTACATTTTCAATCTACTTTAGGACAAAAAAGCTTATCAGCTCTTGTTATATTTCACAGGAGCATGTGGGCATTGATAATAGAAATAGGGCGGATATTTTTATAGATATTTTATCAAACTTAGATTTTATGGTTTCGGTTGAGCGTTTAACCGCCCATGCGGATCGTCTGACCCATGAGAACAAAGTAGCGAGTGATGCAAAGGCTATGATGAAGGTTGCCGCATAGACTCTTTTCGACTTGAATTTCATGGATATTGTCAACTCTCCTTAATATGTGTTTTCTGAATATATTCTGTTTTGGACAGTAATGTCTTTTGGTTTTCTATTATGTTGCCAAAACAAAAGGAACAGATTGGACTACAAAGCAGTAGAGGGCAATTCAGACAGAATTACTGTTCCGTAATTGCGAGTGTCTTTCCAATTGTCGTCATTTCCTCTCCACATCAGATGAGAATCGCGATCATTGCCGTCATCGTCATCGTGAACTCCCAGGTCGAAGCCCACTGACATTCCTGCTTCGGGCACAATTCCAAGATCCGTCCAGGGAATTCCTATTTCGACGGAGTATCCGTTGCCTTGAATAATTGATGTTCCCCACTGAGCGTTATTCGGTCTGGTGTTTGTTACTCTCAGGGGATGGTTTGTTGCTGCAGCCATGTATTGAAAGTCGTGTTTGTCATACTTTGAGCTTTTTGAATTGTTTCCGTCTACAAACACCTCAATACAATCATCGTGCCAAGGATCGGCGGAATCAGACATCACTCTATCATCTTTTACTGTAGCTCCCACATAGAGAAAATTGTGATCCCATAACACATTAAAGTACACGGTGTTGTTTCCTATGCCGTTGATTACTCTTTCGAGAGGATGAATCATTGACCAGACAAAGTCGTCGCTGACGGAACCGTTTACAAACGGAGTCCCCTTGAAAGCATATATCGTTCCTATAGGCAATTCGTTGTCAGAATCTAAGGGTAATTGAGTATCTGTATCGAGAGTACTATTAGAATCCCAATTTGCCTCACTATCTTTCTGTAAAGGATCGGACGAGCCGTCATCAAAAGGAATAGGATGCCTTCCGCATTTAGAGCCGCTTAGAAGCAAAGCTAATCCGGAAATAAACAAAACCATTTGCAAACAAGACTTTGTCATAAAATTTTTATGCCTCTCAGACGAACCGTCATTCCGGTGCCTAATAATCTTTCAAGAACTTTATCTGTAATTTAAAACAAGAACAATACCAAAACAATAGTCTGTGTTTAACTTATAACGGGAAAGCTATTAAACGGTGATCGCTATAAACGGTAACTGCCCATATAGCTGTGTCACCTTGACACTGCCGGTTTGTGGGTGCTAGGGTTTTCTAATAAACCGTTAAAAACGGAGAGGACATTTTGAATAATCCGGCTCTACTATCTTGTGCTCGGTCAAATGGTTTAAGAATGTCAATTCTTGCGTTTTCACTGGTCGTCTTGGCGTGTGACGAAGAAGTCGATTTCGACAAGGAGTTCGACGGCCAAATCGACGGTATTTATGTCACAGTCGGCGACGATATTCCCCTCACCGTGTTCGCCGCTGACCGGGAAAATGTCGCGGTATCGTTTCACGCTGTGTTTCCGGACGATGAATCGAAGCAGTATGACGCCTTCGTCTCTAATAACTTGTTGAACGTTACCGCACAGTGCAGTGAAGACTGCGAAGGCTTTTCAGGGAATCTCGAAATCGCCATACCGAAAGGGGGTGCCGTCACCGTCACTGTCCAAGCGGGAAATGACATGGTCGATGTAACCGGCGTCGAGGGTAATGTTTCGGTGATGACAACATCGGGAAAGACAACTATTCGGCGCGTCACGGGTTATGTTTTCACTACTGCGGGACAGGGAGACATTCGGCTCGAGGGAATTGACGGCAGGGTCCATGCCGCCAGTGTGGGTGGAAACATCGTGTTAAAAGATATCGCTGCACAAAAACCTTTGGTCGAAACTGATTTTGCATCTATTGACGAGCGACGCGCTGCGCTTTCCTTTCTACCCCCCATCGTCCAAATCGCGGCGGATACGGGCAGCGGCAATATATCGTCGGACAATACCTATGGAAACGTTCGGTTCGGCTCCCTAGATGGAGACGTCGTCGCGACGCGGGCCACCGGGCATGTCGAAATCGCAGTCGATTCCGGTAACATTGACATTGACGATACAGTGGGAGATTACTATTTAAACATTTCGAACAACGGAAACATCACAGGAAACCGTGTCGACTGCGAGGTATGCCTTGCCGCGACTGTCGACGGTACTGTTAATTTTGCGGATTGAATGGTGCTCAAATGACAAAACAATCGCAGCCATGCGCAATGCGACTGGCGATACTGATGGTGATCTTTGGGGCGGTCGGCTGTTTTCATGATGAAGAGAAGACCCACGTCTATAACGATCCCTTTTCCCATCTTCATATCATCGCGCCTCGTTCAACCGAGATAACCGTCTCCGGCAAGAAACGGACCGATCTCCAAGTTAACGTATACGGTTACTACCGGCTGAACGAGTCCTTCAGCTACAAAAAAAAATCAGACGGCCATACAACGACGTTGACCATTGAGTGTCTCAATGAGGCGAACCACTTCTTTGCCTACATGGACATAGAGGTTCCGGACTCGGTGGCACTCACGGTGGATACCGGGGAGGATGTCTTTATTCGCGACATGCGCGAAAAGATAGCGGTCAACGCAACCGGGGAAGGAAGGGTGATGATGTCGAATATCGAAGGCGATGTGTTCGCCAACCTTGAGGACGGCGTGCTTCATGTGGAGAATGCAACGGGAACGATCCATGCTGCTTCCAAGGCCGGTGTGATCGTGCTTCGCCAAATTCATGCCGCAGAAGCCGTTTCTGCGACCTTTCCGGTAGAGGAGAACAGCGCTGTCGATGCTGTGAGCACTATTGTTGCATCCGTCAACTCCTGGGGGTTGATCGATGCATCCGGTATCACGGGAAACGCAACGTTTACGGCGAATACGGGAGATATCCTTGTCGAACAGGTAACAGGTAGGCTGAAAGCTACCACCGGGATTGGCGACATCATTGTCGACAGGTGCGAGGGTGATCTTTTTCTGTATATCACCGATAAAGGCAACATCGTGGCCACCGATGCGCATTGTGGGGAGTGCAATGCCGAGACAGCGGAAGGAGTTGTAGATGCGTCCTGGATACAGTAAACAATTTACCGCGACGTGCCTTCTCCTTTCGCGGCATCTGACGGCGTGGATACCGATGTCGGTGCTTCTCATAATCCTTACCGGATGCGACCACAGCGTTACCACCGAGAAGAGTGTCTCCATCGACACTCAGTTTCAGCGTGTTGTGGTTGAGATCGCAGGCTACGATACACCGATGAACCTTGACATCGTCGGTTCTGACCGAATCGGCGCAGACATCGATCTTACCCTTCATCATTCCGACGACGCGCCCTTCGAGGCGGGAATCGTGGAGGAGGCATATGATTTTGTCACCTCCGTCGAGAACGAGACATTGGTCATTCGACTCAGGTTGAACGACAATATCTTCTGTTTGGGAGGAGACCTGAAAATATCGGCGCCGTCTCGGGTAGATGCCGCCATCGATCTGACGAACACCTCACGCTTCAACAAGGGAAGAATAGTCGTGGAGCGGGTCTTTGGTGACGTGGATATTCGGTCCGACAACGGCGAAGTTGCGCTCGTATCGATCGAGGGCAACGTTAGCGTCACCATTAACAGATATGGCAGCGTGACCCTTGATGACATTCGCGGAAACATTAATGTAACAGCGCTGAGAAGTGCCGATATCGCGCTAACTGATGTGGTCGGAGACATCGATATGCGGGTTCGCTATGGTGAGATCGTCGGAGACGGGTTGACCGGTGAAGTGGGAATCATTCGTACCTTCAGTGGCGGTTTGACGCTTCTTAGGGTCCGCTACAGCACAGCGCTGGACCTGCTCACCCACGAAGGTGATGTCAACCTCGAGTTGGTCGGCACGGGCTACAACATCGACCCCTTTGCCCCGAACGGGGCGGTTGATCTCTCCGCAGACTTCTCCAACGATACAGAAGGCGGGTCAGTTTCCATCCACGCCCTATCCGGCAATATTCAGGTCAGCGGATTGATTTAATCAGATGAAGAGTTTTTAAAAATAGCATGAGGAAGAGAAAATCTACCATCGTAGGCGCGAGTTTGTTATCTCTTTGCGTGCGCTGCCGACCGCGTTGCAACGGCATTCGTCTCGCTTGACCTGGGCTGCGTTACTCCTTCGGGTTTTCCACATTCCAGGTCGACGTGTGTCCCAAATGCGAAAAGCCGTCGTCATGCTTTGCTATGGCGAGATCTTCGAACGTCCAAAATTTTAGTGTTGTCTTGGCGGAGACGGATTTGACAGAAGAAGAACTTCCGACAAAGGCACCGCCTATTGATTAAACTTGTCTACTAAATCCAAAAATCTTTTTGATTTAATTATTTTTTTAAGTTTTTCTGTTTTTTCCGCTATTTCACGAGAAAAGTCGCGCGTATAATCAAAATATCGATAAGCTCTTTCTATTTCGCTACAATAATAGTCTAAAAAAGCTTTTAGATAATCATCTCTGATAGGATTTTTACCAATCATTTCTTCTATTGAATACCTATTAGGCTGTTCTAATACAAAATTGTAAGACATTTTTGAAAGATCTCTAAATAGCGACGAAGCTTTCATTTTTTTGTGAATTGGAATTAAAAGTTCTTTTTCAAGAGATTTCATTTTTATATTATAGCTTGCGGCCAATAGTCTTTTATACATTCAAACAACTTTTTTCGATATACAAAAATTCTTCATTTAGGGGACAATATGGGATAAGAGACAAAGAGTACTGTCTTCTTTGTTTCCCGCTAACTACAAGATGACAGTAACAACACCAATTTTCAGACTACGAAAACATAACCAAGCTTACGGCCATTACTGCCATGCCTGCGATTAGTCCGTAGATTGCCAGATGGTGCTTGCCGTATTTTTCGGCGGTGGGCAATAACTCGTCTAATGAAATAAATACCATGATGCCGGCTACGGATGCGAACAACACGCCGAATACTATTTCATTAAAGAATGATCGAAAGACTAGATAGCCTATTAGAGCACCTAGCGGTTCTGACAATCCTGATAAAAATGACAAAAGAAAGGCTGTTTTTTTGCTTCCGGTGGCAAAGTATAGGGGAACTGATACTGCTATTCCTTCGGGAATATTGTGAATCGCCACTGCCACTGCTACCGATATACCCAATTGAGGATCGGTCATGGCGCTGGTAAAGGTGGCAAGTCCCTCCGGGAAGTTGTGTATTGCTATTGCCAAAGCTGAAAACAATCCCATTCGTTTTAACTCAAGCTTTTGTCGTTGCTCTTTGCAAGACTCAAGCTCTTCTATACAATGCATTTCGTGCGGATTTTCACTGCCCGGTACCAGCTTGTCAATTACTGCTATTACCAGTATTCCGCCAAAAAAAGCTGCTGTTGTTGCCCAGTATCCCAACGGAACTCCCATTGCGGTTTCCAACTCGATACGAGCCTTGGCAAAAATTTCCACCAGTGATACGTATATCATTACGCCGGCGGAAAATCCCAAAGACACGGACAAGAAACGTGCGCTGGTTTTTTTTGCAAAGAACGCCAGTAGACTTCCAATTCCGGTAGACAGACCGGCAAACAATGTCAGGCCGAACGCAAAAAGAAAATTGTCACTGTCCATCATGGTGAGCCTAAAGCTGCCAAGAGACTTTCACGCACCTGAGCGCGACTTCTCTTTAATCTTGATTTTACAGCTTCCTCCGTCATTTCATAACGTGACATAAGTTCGGCAATAGTAATTTCCTCGACATCGTGCAACATGAGCAAAGTTCTATTGGGTTCTTTTAGTTTTTCAATCTCTTTTTGAACCATGCTAAGGCGTTCTGTCAGCATAAGCCGAAGTTCTTGATCAGGAGAATTAGACTTCATCGATGACGAAAGATTCGGCTCATCATCAAGCGGAATATTTGACGACGCAGCATTCTTCTTTCCTCTTCGGAGCCTTGAACACGATGAAGTTACTATACGTCGGAGCCAGGGTTCGATTGGAGAGTCACCGCGATAGGTATCCAAATATTTCATTGTTGCCATCATTGCATCTTGAAAAGCATCTTGTCCCAGGGTGGAGTCTTTGCAATAGTATTTGGCAAATTCTTCCAGCCTCTCTGAGAAACATTGTGCTATTTGCTCAAACAAAGAACGGTCTGTTGAACCGGAACGAACGATTTCGGCAAAATCCGGACAGTTAACAGTTGAATTTTTTGAAGACGGAGGGGGTTTTGTATTGTCGAGCATTCAATTTGAATCCTTTCAACAGCAATGTACCGCCAAAAGGATATTTTTGCCAGTTAACGAACACTGCTATTTTAAACGCGGTACCATACCCGGAGTTGAACTTGCGGAAACAAAGGCAGATGAATTGCCGTCGGGAATTTCAGCATACAAACGCGAAGCAGATATTCCCAGCTTAGGAGCACCGAGATTACCGTCGTAGAAACTTATCAAATCACCGTCAGCATTATATAATTCTACAGATTCGGCTTCGCTGTTTTTGAGTCCTGCTATTCCGATAGAATCGGTCAGTTTTATTATTAGAGTGTTCGGTGCAGGTGCCGGATCTTCTGCTGATGCCGAATCAAAAGAAGGAGCAACAAGAATTCCTACTCTGCCTGCTTCTAATATCGTTCCCGCCGGAATAAGATCTCCGTTTTGATCTCCGTTGTCATCAATCATCCAATTAGATAGGTCGATAGGCTTGTCTCCTATGTTAATGATTTCTATAAACTCCTGGTTGGGTTCGGTTCCGCGAGGATCTGCTAACACTTCTGTAATAACCACCGGAGATTTGCCGTTTGCTTTTACTGCTAAACTTGTTTTATATTCATTTCCGTTTACGTCGGAGATTACAATTTCGAGCTCCGTCTCATTATCAAAACTTATTCCCGCAACGACAGCATGGTGGAGTGTCGTCCATTTCGATGAAATGACCGCAGTAGTCATGTTGTCAGCTGTTTTTATAGAAACTGAAGCCGGTTCATTTGAAGTAAATCGAAAAGAGATCGAAACAGGCCCGGTTGCAATACAAATTCCCTTATCAAGGGTTTCCAGTGAACTGCAAGTTGTCATAAGAATCTCAGGAGGAGCATTATCATTGGGATTAAGTTCGGGCGTAACCGATTCTGTTTTGGTATTCTCGGAGTTGTTTGAAGGATTATCGCTGTCTTTATCTATTGAGTTCATTTCGTCGAGAAGACTTAAGTCTAAACAACCCAAGCACCCAATGGCTGACAAAATATAAACGGCAAAAAAAAGAATGTAGTAACTTTGTGTTTTCATGCAGACAATATCGTAAATATGAAAGAAAAGTTTCCAATTTAATTTGGCAGGTTTGTTTTTTTAATATCAGAACCGTGTAAAACAACAGAAAATGGATTAAGAAAATCAGCAGAGAATCAAGATCAATAGATCAAGATGGACAGTGATATTAAGTGATTACGCACATTATTGTACATTATTGGGCACATTATTGGGGACTGTCCCCATTCTAGTCCTTCCCATTCTAGTCTCCGCATTCCAGTCCTGTCGCACTTGGTCATCTTCTTTAAAAACCATAATTCTGATAAAAAAACTAACCATCAGAAATTATTGCGATATCTATGCGGCGGAGATTTGTTCCGTTTAAATGGTAAAAAAACAGCATTACTAAGGATTGTTTTTGAGCCGATATTCTAGTAATAATAC
This sequence comes from uncultured Myxococcales bacterium, assembly GCA_964458775.1. Classification (GTDB taxonomy): domain Bacteria; phylum Myxococcota_A; class Polyangia; order JAAYKL01; family JAAYKL01; genus CAYWLQ01. Next base: position 10,163 of record CAYWLQ010000089.1, read on the forward strand.
ACTTTTACTATTGGTATGTAAGTTAATGTTTTAAATTGAGGAAGAAAAAAAGGTTTGAAGGTATAAAGTGAAAGTTGAAATTGAGTGGACATCAAATGAAGCTGAAGTTTGGAGATCTTCGGGTTGTTTGTATGCATATCTTCATCCTAGAACTGGGGAAATTCTTTTCATCGGAAAGGCCGGTAATTCAACGGTTAAGCAGAGTTTTGAAGCTCCTGACCAATGCGACCTTTTTGAATATTTTCAGGCAATACTGAGATTAGACTCCAAAGATCTTTCGGTTATCGTCGGTGAGGTAATCCTGGAAGACGGTAGACGACTTACCAAAGAGTTGCTTGCTGATATCGAAAAAGTACTCAGTAAAAGAGTTAAGCCTCCGGGAAATATACAGGACAATAACAATGAAGTTTCGAGGCCCGGCATGGTTGTGAGTTGTACAGGTGAATGGCCGCATAATCGAAAATTGTTTGTCGATAGTGACAAACCTTTCTAATATTTTTTCCCTTTATCAATGGGGTAATAATTGGGTTGCCAGTTCAGATAATTGGGCTGCTGATTTATCCCATGAAAATCTTTCAGCATTGGCAAAGCCCTTTTTAATGAGGGCTTGACTCTCTTCTCGGTTGTTAAGCAGAAGTATTATTTTACGCGCAATATCTTTGGTGTCTTTTGGATCTACAAACAGAACTCCGTCGCCTCCTACTTCTGTCAGAGAACTTCCTCTTGCGCAAACCACCGGTGTTCCGCAACAAGCAGCTTCAATAATCGGCAATCCGAATCCTTCGTAAAGTGACGGATACACAAATACTTCGGCAGCATTGTATAACGCAGGCATATCTTCATCTTGTACGAAACCTATGCGTACAATATCCTCTCGACCTTGCAAGAAACTCAAAATGTCCTTGTTTCTCCATCCTTTGTTACCGGTGAGAACCAATTTGCAATCCGTTGCTCTAGACACATCTTTGAATGCTTCAAACAGTCGGATTAGATTTTTTCTTGGAGAAATGCCTCCGGTAAATAATACAAATCTTCGGGGCAAGCTCATTCTTTTTCTAAAACTCTCAACCTCTTCACGATTCTCAAAAACGCGAAATCTTGTATCTGCCGCCTCATGAATTACGCAGATCTTTTCTTCATTTACGGGCAGAATGTTTATGATGTCTTGTTTTGTATTTTCTGATACAGCGACGATTTTATCAGCTCTACTACAAGAGTTTCTGATGGCAATACGCATATAGATCGTATCTTTTAGAGTATACGCATTAAGTGCAGGCATAAAATACGCCATGTCATGAACGGTAGTAATAGTTTTGGCTTTAACGCCAAACGGAACTATGTATTTGGTAAACCAAACCGCATCCAAGTTCATTTTATTGATAAGCTTGGGTCCTATTATATAGTCACAAATCAATTTGTTTTTTGAACCCAACAAGACTTCGTGAACGTTGGGTTTGTCGGATTGAAAATATAGAGAATCTATATTATGAAAAATATAGAGTTCATCTGAGTAAGACAATGACTTTATCAGAGCCCGGCACATAGAATCTATGTACTGCTTTACTCCGCCTTTTCCTGATAATCCTCTGGCATAAATACCCATTCTCACGATCAGTATCCTTTGAAGCATTGCGAGCGAAGCATTGCCGCTGCAACAGAAGCGGCGGCAACAGCCGCTGTTTCAATTCTCAATATCGGAGTTAAAAGGCGGATTGTACAAAAACCTGATGATTCAGCTAATTGAATTTCTTCTTTGGTAAAACCGCCTTCCGGACCGATTGCAAAAACCAACGGAGCAGAAAATGGAACCTTCTCAAAAATAGGTACAGCATTTTCATTCGGATGGAGAATTAACTTTTCTCCCTCCGCGCCTTGCAAGGCACTATTTAACTTTGTAATGTCTTCAATAATCAAAGCATTTTTTCTTCCGCACTGCCTCAAGGATTCCTCTGCAATTCGGCGCCATCGCTCTACCTTGTTTCCGTCCGGTTTGACAACAGAGCGCTCAGTAATCACTGGACAAAGGCTTTTAATACCAAGTTCGCTAGTCATTCTTACCACATCGTCCAATAGATTACGTTTTGGAATAGACACCAAAATTCTAATTGGCAAAACCTCAAAACCGCATTCTTTCTCTTGTTCTATAAAAATATCAGCTTCATCTGAAGTTATTCTTAGGACAACAGCTTCCATGCATCGTCCGGAGGGACAGCGAATTTCAATTTTGTCGCCTTCTCGATGTCTTCTTACTCTGATGAGATAATGCAACTCGTCGCCTGTAAGACAGGTTTTGTCTCCTAGAAAAAATTCTTTATCAGAAAGTATTCGCGTCATCAAACACGTCTTAGAGCTAAAGCCGACCACTCGCCTTCGTCGCATCGTTCAGTCAATTCAAATCCGGACCACAATTCTAAACACTCTTCTATTTGATCATTGAGAATTCCGCTGATAAGAACTTCCCCTTTGGGTGATATCAGGGAAGCAATATCTGTTGTTGCTATACGAAATACATCGATTTGAATATTGGCCATGACCAAATCATAAGTTTCGTCTAGATCAGCAGCTGTTCCGAGTTTGCATTCTAATCCGTCTAAAACATTGTTTCGTTCGGCATTTTCATAGAATGCGTTAACTGCTTCCTCTTCAATATCAACTCCGATTACATATGATACTCCCAGTTTTTTAGCAGCAACTGCCAATATTCCGGAACCGCTTCCTATATCAGCTGCTTTGTTTGGAAGTTTATTTGCCTCGGCTCGAAGTTCCAACATTTTAATAATAAGCCTGGTGGTCGCGTGACCTCCTGTGCCGAACGCCAAGCCAGGGTCTATTACAATAGATATCAGGTCTTCCCTTGGAGGCAGCATCCATGGCGTAATTATCTGTAATTTGGAAAAAACTTGAGGCTGAAAAAATTCTTTCCACTTTGTTTTCCAATCTTCATTAAGGTCATCAATGTTTTCTATTTCTATTTTTGGCATTGTTGCGGCAATATTGATAATGGATTGTTCAGCTGAAGTTCGATTTTCAACATTGTCAAAGCCGGCAATGATTTCTGTTTTGTCCTGAGCAGAATAAGACATGGTTGTACAATCTCTCTCCTCCAAACCGACAGCTCCGGCTTCGAGAAGAAGGCAAGAAATCAGCTCAGCGCATTCCGGAGAGCAAGTTATTTTTAACATTGGTTTAATAGCAGTCATTTCTTTCTCAATCTGCTGAAAGCTAAGGACAGTTTCTCTTCGAAAATGTCTTCGTCATCTGCTAATGCAGGTAATACAGCATCTACATCCGCAGAAATTTGTGAGTTTGTAGGCGACGCAGACCGTTCAAGAGATGAGGGAGATGATATATCATCTGCGAACATACTTTGCTTTTGCAAAATACCCGAATAATCCGCCAGGACACATCGAAGCATTTCGTCAACCCTTGTGTCTTCATTGCGACGCTCTTCCAACATGTCTATAAGCAATTCATACTTGCCCTGTTTTTTTAAGGTGTCTGCCAAGAGAAAAAGATCTTCTATGGCATCAGTTTCTCGGTATAGGATTTGTAGAATATTCTCAGCTCGCTCATCCTTTCCTGCAAAAGTAAACAACGCCGCCGCTTTTCGTATCCGTTCTTGATCGAAAACAGGAATAGGTTTTGCCAGATGCTCAGCCAACTTAAGAGGATTGTCTTTTATTTCGTAAAGGCTAATTAAAGCACTGTCTGTATCTTCGTCATAATTATTGCAGTCAAAACTGTCGGACAAAAACTCTATGACAGCATCTGGATTAACAATATCAATTGCGGAAATGTTTGCTGCCGCTCTATACAATAGAAGCCTTTCTTTTACTCCGTGTTCTAATGCAGCTTTTTCCAAAAGCTTTGTCGCTTCAGCTGTCTGTCCTTCTGCTGCAAGAACCTTTGCAGTAATTATTGCAGCATCAATTCGTATGTTTCTTGGAGCAAGAGTTAAGGTTGTTGCGACGGAAAAAGCCTTTTCCAAATCTCCTGATAAAAAAGATTTTTCCGCCTGAGCCAATGTTTCTTTGTATATATCAGAAACGCCGCTTTCATCTGCTACCTGAAAGATCAGTTCTGCTGCTTCGGATTCTCCTTCTTTCAGTAGCTGTTCTGCCTGCAATTGAAGCTTTCTTATTGCAGCGCTAATACCTTCCTTTGCTTCCTGTGATGGGAGATATTCCATAGAACTCTTAAAAAAACACAGTGCTGCAGTCGGATTGTTTCTGTGTCGGAGACAAAGCTGTCCAAGTTCTAATTCTATTTTTCCGCGCATTGGGTTTGTTTCTGCTGAACTCAAACGCTCCGGAAGATTGTTATAAAGCAGTTCCATATTATCGGTTCTGCGGCATAGAGCGATATATTCGTTAATCAATTCAATACTGTCAGGAAATCTGTCGCACCCAAGTGACAAAATTTGAAGAGACAATTCGACTTCTTCAGCGGCTTCAGCATCATGTGCAGCTTCAAGTATTTCTGAGGTGCTCTTAGCAGAAGGAATATTTGATTCGTTAAACCTTTGCCTGATTAAAGCCTGCTTGACAATTTCCTTGCATCCGTGACTGATTGTTGTCGAAATCAATCCTTGCCGTGCAACCTTTCGAGCCGTTGCAGGATCGTTGAGTTCATACAGATACAAACGACTTAACTCTGTTAGAATACGACTTTTCTCGTCAGACAAAGAGCATATTTTGAGGGCTGCTTCCATTTCTACTGCTGCCTCAGTAAAAAGGTGTAATTCAATGAGAACCGCAGCCAATTTGAGTCTTTGTTTCAAATTATTAGGGTCTATTGTTAAAGATTCGGTCAGTCGCAGTTTGGCCAAATCGTGCTCACCCTTGTCCATCCATATTTCAGATGACAAACAAAGAGCTTCAGCTGCGCGTTTCCTATCTCCTTTGTTTTTTAATATTTGAGACAGTGCGTCAAAAAGAGAAGCCGCCTTAACCGATTCCCCCATTCCCTTTAATGATTGTGCAAAGCCCCACACAGCGTTAATGTTATTCGGGTCAAGTATTGAAGCTTTTTCAAAATGAAAGGCTGCTGTTTCATAGTCATCGAGAGATAGGAGCATTTCGCCCAATTCAATATTTGCTTCAATTTGTTCGCTCGGATCAGAATGCAAACAATTCCATCTTGGAATCAGTCGCCTTAGTCTATGCGAATCTTTGGTTTTTGTTGCAGCTTTTAGCAACTCTCTTAAAATGTTTTTGTCATCCGGAAATTCTCTACTAAGATGATCAAGCAAAGCGATAGCTTTTTTATAATTTTCTGCATTCAATAAAACACTTACAAGACGCATTCCGGCACCAAGTTTTTCGGTTTGAGAACCGATGTCGACAATCCGTTCAAGTAGATCTATTTCAAGAATTCTGTCACCGAGCAAAGCTGCTCCTTGAAGCATCGGTGCTAAGATGTCTTTTCGTTTTGGATGTTGATCCAATAACGTTTTAAGCTCTTGAATTGCAGTATGCCTCGTTGAAGATGAAAGCACGTCTATCATGCCTTGCCGTGAAGCAATGATCGCATTTTGATTTCTATTTTTTGACAGATTGGCAAAGAATTCACGTCCTTCATCAACTCTTCCTGCGGCTAGACAAATATCTCCTTCCTCTGTAATGCTCATTTCCTCAAACATTTTCATATGCTCAATATGTTGCGCTTCCTCATCTGACTGCAGTGAAGGATCGTTCTTGTATATTTCTCCATGAGCAACAGATCCGAAATGAGCAAAAACAAGCAACATACTATCAGAAAGTATAGATATATCCTGCAATCTAACCTTTGAGCTGTCCGGTAGACGTCTTCCCATGTTAGGAAGAACTTGAATCAGAGCCCATCTAATTACGTCCGGCACGGTTAATATAAAACCTTGCAAATTCATCCCAAATGAAGCCGAAACAGCTTGAGAAACTGTTTCGGGAATACTTCTTTCAATCGGTCCGAATACCATCGGAGAGTTAACTAGAAATTGCAGCACCCCGTTTGAAGAGTAGGGAATCAGCTTAAAAGAAAGCGCATGCTCAAAGGCTTCAGGTCCTTCTCTTAGTAATAGAGAAATTCCCTCTCTATCCAGTGAATGAGACCAATATCTATAACATGAGTCGCTGTCTAGACGTTTGTTAACCTCATTCATAAGTCGGTTTACATCTATGGAAAGTGATAAATAATATAGGGTATGTCGATGATGCCTAAGTCCTCTAACGCCTTGTGACATATCAAAGGGAAAAGATATTTTTGGAATTACCATATCCATTTGTTTTATAAAAGCGAGATTGTTAACTCGTTTGTTTATTAACGAAAGCACGCCTCTTCCGTTAGAAAAATTCAGCACAAAACCGTCTCCTTCGACAGAATCGTTTGTGTTTTGTTTTATGTGCTGATCCGAATCGATCATCGCCGTCATGCGTGAATTCGTTCAACTTCAATGACGCCTTTTGTTTGACGAATAGATCGCTTAAGCTTTTCGAGTTGAGCGACGTCGCGTACATTGAAGGTAAAAATATTTGCAGCTGTGCTGTCACCATCGACCTGACAGTTAGCTGAAGTAATGTTGATATTCATTTTTTGAAAGATTCCCCCTAGCGTTGCTAACAAACCGGTGCGATCAGTGGTGGTTACTTTGAGGGCAATCGGTCGTTGTGACATTGCTCGATCAGACCATTGGGCTTTGGTGCGTCTTTCCGGGTCTAGGATAGTTGCCTTGGGGCAGTTTCTCCTGTGAACTACAATTCCTCGCCCCCTGCTTACATATCCGACTATTTCATCTCCCGGCATAGGGTCACAACATCTGGCAAAACGAATCAGTAGATTTTCCATACCGTCTACCACAATACCTTCGTCCTGCTGTGTAACTTTGCGGATTACTCTGACAATGGGATTGACTCGAACACTTTCGGCAGTTGTTGAAAGTTCGTCCTTTGATAGGAGACGCTCCAAAATGTCCGCCGAATCCAGTTTTCCGCATCCTACAGCTGCAATCAGGTCGTCTGCGCTTCCATATTTGAGATCACCGGCGATACGTTCGAGAAAACCTTCCTTGATTGTTTTGTTCAGTGAGCGTCCGTATTTTCTGAGAACCTTTTCTAATAGGTCGTGACCTACTGTGCGGGACTGTTCGCGCTCTTCTGCTCTCAGTAACGCTTTAATCCTGTTCCTGGCTCTACCTGAGATAACAAATTCCAACCAATCGGCAGACGGTTTTTGATTCTTGTAAGTTACTATTTCGACGGTATCTCCATTTTGAAGCTTCGTTCTTAGCGATACCTGAACACCGTTAACTCTGACACCAATACAGTGACTTCCGATTTCACTATGAACAGCATAAGCAAAATCGATAGGTGTTGCTCCCGAAGGTAATGCTTTCACATCTCCTTTGGGAGTAAACACAAACACTTCGTCCTGAAACAAATCAACTTTTATCGAATCTATAAATTCCCTTGAATCTCTCACATCGTTTTGGTTTTCAACCAAATCTTTAAGCCACGTATATGCAGCATCCGGAGTATCAACAGAACGATTCTCTTTATAAGCCCAGTGTGCAGCTACACCGTCTTCAGCTATCTTATGCATTTCTTCTGTTCTAATTTGAACTTCTATTCGTTCACCTTCTTTGCTGATTACAGTAGTGTGTAGAGATTGATATTTGTTGGGTTTCGGCATTGCGACATAGTCTTTAAATCTTCCTGGAATAGGCATCCATCTGGCATGAACCATTCCCAGAACGCCGTAACAGTCGCGAACGGATGTACAAAGAATCCTAAAGGCCACAGCATCATGAACTTCTTCGTATTCGACTCCTTTTACAATCATCTTTTTATATATGGAGTAGAGATTTTTCAAACGACCTGTAACCGTAACCTCAAATCCGGTTTCTCTCAAATGTCGCTCAAGGTCCACAATGGTTTTTTGAATAAACTGCTCTCTTGCCTTGCGCAATTTGTCTACGCGAGTTGAAAGCTCATCATAAATATTGGGTTCAAGGTATTTAAAGGAAAGATCATCCAGTTCTGCTTTCATCCAGGCAATTCCCAGACGGTCGGCAAGCGGAGCATAGATGTCTCTGGTTTCTTCTGAAATGCGCTCCCTGGCTGATTCGCTCATATGTATCAGGGTTCTCATATTGTGAAGTCGATCAGCCAATTTGAGAAGAAGAACCCTGATATCCTTTGTCATAGCCATGAGGAATTTTCTAAAACTCTCGGCCTGACGCTCTTCTTTTTTTGCGAAATTAACTCCGGATAGTTTGGTAACGCCGTCAACTATATCTGCCACTTCAGTACCGAACAAATTAGTAAGATCTTCAACAGTAGTGCTTGTGTCTTCAATGGTGTCATGGAGTAGGGCCGAACAAATGGAGGATTCATCCAGTCCCATTTCTGCTGTTATTTTGGCTACAGAAAGAGGATGAACCATATACGGTTCCCCTGACTTTCTCAGCTGTCCTTCATGCTGCTTAGCACTATAAATGTAGGCTCGCTGAATTTTTGAAATGTCCGCATTGGGACGTTTTTCCAGATGTTTGTCTAAAATATCATCTATTCGAACCATTTGTTGACTCTATATAAGTTGCATAGACAATCTATTGTAAAAGATGCAAAAAGCAAAAACCTTGCAACTATCATCGACCCACTAACACTAAAATGATATATAACAGAACTGAGCTTTGAAAGAATAGAAAATACAGAGGACTTTAAGGTTCTCTACATGAAGAACCTAAGCTCAAGAAATTGCTATACATTGAAGAGTGTGATGTATACTGTCCCTGAAATTTTAGAGGTTCTATCTTTTGGGCAATACTAAAGCCGCCGGTTTCTAACAGTGCTTGAAGACACTGTGCGCAAAGCGGAGCGTCTTCCATCGTTGCCAAGGCCAAAGATGCACATTCATCACAAAAAATTGGAGGTTTGTTTATAGGTGTCATGAATGGCTTTATCGGCAAGTACAAAATAAAATTAAGAGTTTTTTTAAAATAAATTGATTTTTTTTGATCACAAATGACAAATACAAGACAATGCCCATACCACCCAAAGTATAAAAGAAACAATTACAGCGGGTTAAATGATTTGAATGTAACTTCTCAAAACCTAACTACGTTTTTGGAATACATTATGAATGAAGAATAAAGCATTTTGTGCGTCTTCGGCCGGAACTCCTTTAACTATGACTGACCATGGACCTAAGACAATAATAAGATTTGACTTTTGGATGCCTCCTGGAACAAAAAGATACAGAAATGCATCTACTATAACTCCCGCTGCAATAATTATTGCTCCTGCTGCCATTAGATAAGGATATCCGGCATGAAGACCGTCCAGAAACCACTGCATTCCTATAAAGGTTCCGACGGTTAGAGCCCCAAAACCGACACTGAGATAGAGCATACGAGTGCGATTCTCCAGTTTGACGGCGTTTACACTCTGTATGGGGGATATTGTTTTAGAAGTTCTGATTTCTTTTCCCCAGAAAGTCCATTTTGTAGACATGCAAATGTCAGTATTGCTGATGACTATCTCTGCATATCCTTTAATTCCCATGCAATAACGAATAATAAGTATTAGTACAGCCCGTAGAAGTAACAAACCTGTCACGGTAAGCAAAATGCGAATCAAGGCCTGTGACGGAGTTTGTGACAACTCTCCGTGAATAACTACAGATGAAGATAATTTTGAAGACCCATCATTCATGGCGGGCATCCTAGCGCAATGGAAAAAAAAGCCAATTAAAAATGAGTTGTTTGCCTTACGGAAGTTCTCTTATGAAATCTTATTTCCAATCAAGCTAATTAGTTGGTTTAAGTGAAATCCCAAGTTCATCCAATTGTGCAGTGTCTACAATATTTGGTGCATCAGTCATAAGACATGAGGCTCTTGTGGTTTTGGGAAAGGCAATAACATCTCTAATCGATTCTGTGCCGACCAAAATAGCTGTTAAGCGATCAAAGCCCAAAGCCAAGCCTCCATGCGGGGGTGCACCAAAGGATAAAGCATCTAACAGAAAACCGAATTTCAATTTAACCTCATCGTCCTTTAGTCCGAGTGCTTTAAAAATGCGGGCTTGAATGTTTTCATCGTGAATTCTAATGGAGCCGCCGCCAATTTCTTGACCGTTTACTACGATATCATAAGCTTGTGCACGAACTCTTAGCGGATCGGTTTCTATTAGATCTAAATCCTCAAGCCTTGGTGAGGTAAAAGGATGGTGCATAGCAGCCAGACGACCGGTTTCTGGATCTTTTTCGAACATGGGAAAGTCGGTTACCCAGATAAAACCGAAATCGCCTTCTTTGAAAAGACCCAACTCTTTTCCCAATCGACCTCTCAGCCTTCCGGCCGCTGTGCGGGCAACGGACTTATCGACATGAGCAATAAACAAGCCCAAATCACCGTCTTTCATGCCCATTTTATTCCTTAGTGCCTCCTCCAATTCTCCTTCAACGAATTTAGCTATCGAACCTGAGAACTGGCCGTCTGTCAGTTTTACCCATGCCAGGCCGGATGCTCCGTAGGTTTTTGCAAAATCCTGCAATGCATCAAGCTGCTTTCTGGACATTGAGGCTGCGCCTTCGGCATTTATACCAAGTACCAAACCTCCCTGTTCTGCGGTTTCCTTAAAGACTTTAAAAGATGAATTGACTGAAACCTCCGTTAAATTACATAGCGTCATTTCAAAGCGTACATCCGGATTGTCGACTCCGTACTTTTCCATAGCTTCGTCGAAGGTTATCTGAGGAATAGGATCCGGTGCCTGTGCTCCTCGAAGTTCTTTAAACAGTTTGGTAACCATTCGTCCGGTTACATCCATTATGTCATCGGCAGAGACAAAGCTCATTTCCAAATCGACCTGAGTAAATTCAGGTTGCCTGTCTGCACGAAGATCTTCGTCTCTAAAGCACCGGGCAAGCTGATAGTATCGCTCAAAGCCGGCTACCTGAAACAGCTGCTTAAATATTTGGGGAGATTGGGGTAAAGCAAAAAAGGTTCCGGGTTGAACCCTTGAAGGCACAAGATAGTCCCTTGCTCCTTCCGGTGTGGATTTTGTGAGAATAGGCGTTTCCATTTCTAGGAATCCCTCTGCGTTGAGGTGATTTCTAACCAGCTCCATAGCTTTTGCACGCATTATCATGGCTTTTTGCAACGGTGCACGACGAAGATCTAAAAAACGGTATTTTAATCGTATATTTTCGCCCGCATCTACACTGTCTGCAATAGCAAACGGCATAGGTTTTGATCTGTTTAGTAAAGATACATCAGTGGCGATAACCTCTATCTCACCGGAAGCTAAATTGGGATTGGGTTTTCCGGCTCTAAGTTTGACAGTACCCCGAATTGCCGCCACATATTCCTGTCTTAGACTTCGCGCGGTTTCCATTTCGTGCTCATCTAGGTTGTTTGAGTCCAGTACAACTTGAGCAATGCCGGATCTATCGCGTAAATCGATAAATATTGCTCCTCCGTGATCTCTAACAGCATCTACCCATCCCATGAGTACAACGGTCTCTCTTTCATTTGATTTTCTAAGAGTACCCGCACCGTGACTTTTTTTAATTTCAGAAATAAACTTGGCCAATATATCCTCCTGCTTAAATTTTTCCCGCAGCAAAGTTGAGACATGCTGTTCAATTTGAGAGCAGTTGTCAATTTATAGATATCGCTTATAAGAACAATACAGAACATTAGTACAAATGAAAGGTTCAAAAAATGCTCAAATCCGTATCAAAGTTACTAAAAAAGGCAGTTTTTTTGCTGTTTACCGTTCCCGGGTTGTCCTCCTGTCTTACCAGATGCCCGGAAACCGAAATAAAGTCTATTTTTGACAGCATTCCTGATCCCGAAACCAAAAACGAAGGTTTTGACTTAAAAGGCTGGGAATACAAAACGGTTAAGTCCGAAGCATCAGGTGAGACCTATTATTATTATCATATGCCTTCAAAAAAACCGGACGCTCCCGCTTTTGTTCTAGTTCACGGTATGTTTTTAGATGGCAGAACCTTTCTCAACTTAGATAATCTTGCCTCGGATTTTGAGCTGTTTGCAATAGAACTTCCTCATGAGTCCAAATATTTCAAAGGTCAGGTAGAAGATTTTCCAAATCTTTTACAAGATTTCTTAGACACAATGAAAATAGAAAGGATGTATTTGGGAGGAGTATCTTTGGGCGGGCAGATATCTATGTTCTACATGGTTTACAACGCAAAAACTACGGTTGACGGTTTGGTTTTAATTACAACAGACATGGTAAAATCTCAAAAAGAACTGGACTCAGCGAAAAAGAACGCAAATCGCATTTTAAAAATTACCGATGATGATGATAAAAAAATGTTGTGTCTTTTAAACAAGCTGGTAACGAGAAAAAAACAAAAAGCAAAAGAATCGGAACAAGAGGTTTTAAAGATATTTACTATAAAAAATCCGTCATTTTATAGACAGGTTCTCTACACAGCGGAGAATATGAAAGAGCCGCCCGACCTGGGTAAAATAAAAGTTCCCACCCTAATAATACTTGCCGATGCTGATTCAACCATTCCGTTTGACAAAGCAAGACATTTACCAAGCAAGATAGAGGGTTCGGAGCTAAAAGTTCTAAAAGGAGCCGAACATGACGCTGCATTTACTTCGGGACCTGAAGTTGCAGAGTTGATACAGAAAAAGTTTTCCGGTAAATAAAATAGAAAAATATTGTACCCCGACCGATCGAGTGCAATTCCATATTTCCCCATAAGAGATTAACCGGACTATATATCAGAACCGTCAGTACCAAGCCCGCCGGGCTTAACGACGCAGTCGTTCATCCTGACCGCGTCCCCTCGT
>CAYWLQ010000090.1:0-10627 GCA_964458775.1 uncultured Myxococcales bacterium
GATACGTCCGATAATGACCTTTCCTACCAATTCTGCAGAGATGCTGAGGACGGAAGGATAAAGGCAATCAGGGCTGCTGAGCAAGGTGTTGATGTATTGCTTGTGGTCGGAGGAGACGGCACCATCAGTACGACAGGGGCTGCACTCATTGGGACAGATACAGTACTCGGTGCTATTCCGATGGGAAGCGGTAATGGATTTGCAAGACATTTTGGTATTTCACTAAAGCCGGAGGATGCTGCTTTAGATCTTGCAACTGCTGAGGTAAAGGCAATTGATGTCGGTTGTGTAAACGGTCGTCCCTTTTTGGCTACTTGTTCTATGGCATGGGATGCAGCGATAGTAAAAACTTTTCAGAAATCGCCGGTGAGAGGAATTCTTCCCTATGTTTTTGCCGGAGTATATGAATTTTTTGACTATGTACCGCAGCCTACTGAAATAGTTCTTGATAACAATGAGCATCTTTCTTTTTCTGACCCTTTAGTTTTTACAATAGCTAATCTTACGCAATACGGCGGCGATCTTCGGATTACTTCAGAAGCAGAACCTGATGACGGAATTATGGAATTGGTTGTTGCAAGAAAGCAAGATGTGCCGGTCCTTCTAAGTAAAATTGTCAAACTGACAACTCACTCTTTGGCTGATCTTCCCAAAGTAGTCTATAGAAAGTTTGCAAAATGTAGAGTAGAACGACCCTCCCCTGCTCTTATTCAAATAGACGGAGAACTGGTAAATGCACCGGCCGTAGTAGAAATCGAAATCAAACCCAAAGCCCTAAAAATACTCGTACCGCGACAAATACAATAGCAAACAACGGTTAGTCAAAAGGATCGAATCGGTCTTTGTCTGCGTAACATAGCGGACATGTCCAATTGTCAGGAAGATCTTCAAAGTCAGTCCCTATGGGAATTCCTTGCGATTCATCTCCTTTTTCAGGATCATAGATATAGCCGCAGCTTATGCAAATATAACGCATTATTGCCTCCTAAATATTGCCCACAGGCGTCTAATATTAGAACATTTCATACACCGTTTAATATAAACAAACATTTGGGGGTTTATAGCATTTAATCTATATTATTTCCGGAATTGTTTATTCCCAATCTCAAACGATTTATTACGGTTCTGCGTTGCCTCTCTTTGTACTTTGAGTGTGATGCATCACTTCTCTCATTGAGACGATGTGCTTGGCGATCGAGTATTTGCAACTCAGTTCTAATATATACTATAGGTCTTGGAACCGGATTAACTCCGTCAGTAATAAAAGATGTCTTAAAATTGGGAATTCTGATCGGCATATCTGCTACCCAGTGAACAACTCTATAATTTGGAGACGAGTGTTTGTTGTCCGTTTGAGGAAGCAGTTGCATACCTTCGGCTTCATTACCCATCTGAAAGCTTTTAGCCAAACTTCTTAGATGCGTGTGCTCTTGACAAAACAAGCCGAAGGGTAACAAGGAATTATAGGATTCTGAAGATAATGCATAATTAAATGGAAAAAGATTTCGCGCTAAATAATTTACAACAGGGAATACGTCAGGCATCGTATTGGTAATAATTCGAAAACGTATTTTATCGAACAATTGGGCGTTTAACTGTCCTTTGGACAATAACTTGGTTACCATGCTGAGTCTTTGCTTGCGTCCTCCGCTAAACTCAACCACCGGCAAACCTTCAGCCATCATGTTGCTTAATAGCCGGTAGATCCTACGTTCGGCAGCATGAAACAATTCCTGATCAGCCATAGCCAAAGCCATTCGCGCCTCACCGGCATCAAAGTGATTGATCGTATGCATTGCCTTGAGCAAAATACATGCTCCGAATTGAGTATGTCTGTTTTGCGAATCGCCTGCCATCACTAGAAGCTCAACAATTGATGCTTCCCTTATACGTTTAGGAACAGGGAAACCCAATATTTCTCTTAAATAGATAACAGCTTCGTCCCTTATGCGTCTGACAAACAAATCATCTTCCGGATCTGACAAATCAATACAATGAGCACGAAGCAACGCTTGTATCTCTGATTTTTTTAGATTGATACGATGCCAATCCAGAACATTGCCGCCTCGCAAAATAATGCGTACCAGCTCTAAGTCAAACAAAGAAAACTCATCCAGAGATCTGTAAGGTTCAAATTTATTTTGTAAGGAAACCCTCATATGGAATCATTTTACTAAGCTACTTGTGAAGACACTTGTTATAGCTTTTCGGATAATACATCAACCTTTTTTGCTTTAGGAGACCCAAGAGATACAGTTCCAAAAAAGATACCGGACACAATTGCTAATATAAGAAGATTTCCCCAAACTGTTCCTGTACAAAGCGGGACGAGTAAGGCCAATGAAAGCAATGCTATCGGTGCGAGTTGTATCATGAGTAGTTCCTTTACTTGCTTATGTGCCACCAATGGCTACATGTATCATACTATCCTACATCTGCTTGAGCAGTCAAAATAACGTCATTTTTTACATTCTGAATGAGGTTCCTGCAATCATAAAAAGCATATCATGTCAACTTTATGACATTTACACCTATGATGTACTTCGTTGTATAATAAAATTGTGTTTGTTTTTTATGTTTTACGTTGTGTAACTAGTCGTTTATTCTTTTATTTATGATATTGATAAATTGACGGCAGTATAAATAAGTGTGAAACAACGATAATGAATTATACTGATTATTAACAGTAAATATTTAGGAGGAATGGAAACATTATGAACGATTCGCAATTTGAGCAGCAACTTGCCATGGGTATGCCGATTCTTCCGCTGAGGAATTCGGTCATGTTTCCGGCCTCAGTAGTTCCTATAAATGTAGGAAGAGAAAAATCCGTTCTTGTTATAGAGGCCCTTTCCAAATCCACAGATCAACTAGTTGCGGTTCTCAGTCAACGTTCGGCTGAAGTGGAGGATCCGGGATGGGAAGATTTGTACACAGTGGGAACAGCTTCTCGTATATTAAAAGTTGTAAAATTGGGTGACGGAAATTATTCAGTAGTCCTTCAGGGCGTTCATCGCATTCGTTTAGTAGAACCATTGACCGACTCACCTTACCTTATCGGACGTGTTCAAGCATTGCCGGTAGAAAACATAAACGATGTCGAAATAGAGGCTCTTGCAACAAATCTACGGGAAACAGCAAGGCAGCTCATTTCCCTACTACCTAACCTACCCAGAGATGCAGCCGGCGTATTGGACAGTGTTTCAGATCCGGGTATTTTAGCCGATCTTGTATCTTCAAACCTTACGGCACCGGTTGAGGAAAAACAGCGTGTAATAGAAGCTGTCGGTATTGAGGATCGTCTGCGTACATGTCTTCGCTTGCTCACCAAGCAACTTGAAATGTTGAAAGTCAAAAAAGAAATTTCTTCAATGGTGCAAGAAGAAATGGGGCGCAGCCAACGAGAATATTTTCTGAGACAGCAGCTGAAAGCTATTAAAGAAGAGCTCGGAGAAGGTGACGAAGAAGAAGACGAAATAGACGAAATAAGAGACAGAATAATCAAAGCCGGCATGAGTCAAGAAGCTGAAAAAGCTGCTCAAAAACAATTGAGTCGGCTTAAACATATGCAATCTTCTTCCGCCGAATACACAGTAACCAGAACATATTTGGACTGGATGCTGGATGTTCCATGGAACAAGGCCACAGAGGATAAGCTGGACGTAGACGGAGTAAAGGAAGTTCTTGATAGGGACCATTACGATTTGGAAAAAGTAAAACGACGCATTTTAGAACAAATCGCTGTTTTAAAACTTAAACCCAATAAAAAAGGTCCCATTCTTTGTTTAGTAGGACCTCCGGGTGTAGGAAAGACTTCTCTCGGTCGTTCAATTGCTACTGCGCTGGGAAAGGAATTTGTTCGTATATCATTGGGAGGCGTTAAGGATGAAGCTGAGATAAGAGGTCATCGCCGAACTTATGTAGGAGCCCTTCCGGGACGTATCATTCAAGGAATGAAGCGTGCAGGAACAATCAATCCGCTGTTTATGCTCGACGAACTCGATAAACTGGGCAATGACTTCAGAGGAGATCCTTCTTCTGCATTGCTGGAAGTTTTGGACCCTGAACAAAACAGCACATTCTCAGATCACTATTTGGAAGTTACCTATGATCTCTCAAAAGTAATGTTTATAGGAACAGCTAACACTCTATCAACTGTACCCCCTGCCCTGCTTGACCGCATGGAGGTAATAGAAATTCCGGGATACACAAGAGAAGAAAAACGCAGAATTGCTTACGGCTTTATAATACCAAAGCAATTGGAGGAACACGGACTTTCAGAAAATCTTCTCAAGTTCCACGATGACGGTGTACTGCGCATTATTGATGCTTACACGCGCGAAGCAGGTGTAAGAAATTTAGAACGTGAAATAGCGGCCGTTTGCAGAGCCGTCGCTGTAAAGATAGCGCGAAGTGATTCAGCACTGAACAGTGAAGGAACAATTGCAACCGATTCTTTTGTTGAAGAAATTCTCGGACCTCCTCGCTATTTTCCCGAAACTGCTGATCGTTGCGAAGTTCCGGGAGTTGCAACAGGTTTGGCTTGGACGCCGGTCGGAGGAGATATAATTTTTATCGAAGCCACAAAAATGAAGGGGACTGGAAAAACAACGCTAACCGGTCAATTGGGAGATGTAATGAAAGAATCGGCACAAACCGCGCTTTCTTTTGTTCGAGCCAATGCTGCAAAACTCGGTTTAGATTCAAATTTTGCAGAAAAACATGACATTCACCTTCACGTTCCGGCCGGTTCAGTCCCAAAAGACGGCCCCAGCGCAGGATCCGCTATGCTGACCGCAATAGTATCTCTATTATCAGGAAGAAGGGTCAAAGCCGAACTCGCGATGACCGGTGAAATTACTCTTAGAGGTCTTATTTTGCCGGTGGGCGGAATAAAAGAAAAAGTATTGGCTGCACATAGAGCCGGTATAAAAACCGTAATTCTTCCGCAAAGAAATGAAAAAGACAAACCGGATATTCCGGAAGAAATAAGAAACGACCTGAATCTGATTTTTGTTAAAAGAATGGATGAAGTTTTGGCAGCCGCCCTCGAAGAAATGGACACAACTTTGCCGACTACACCCGAAGCATAGAGCGGCATAGACTTTCTACTCCTCAATCATTTATAAAGGCAAATACTCTCTTTGACATTTTCTGTCTGTCGAACAAGAAAATTTGGTATTCATTCAAACCGGCAACGAAAAAAGGGATACACATCTTAAAGCTCCGAATGATTTTTGATGCTTCTAAATATCCGCAATTGTGTTTAGGGTATTGTACGTGAACGACAATAAACAACAATAAACAACAGTATTTTTTTACTTGCTTTCGATCTCTAAAGCGAGCGTTTTGATCAGCTCTCTGTCCGAGCTTTGCTTGATTTCGCAAGCTTCTCTGGAATAGTAATTGCTGTTTGCGTCCCAAATGACAGGAATAAAATCATAATCCAAAAGGGTTCTGAGCACAACTTCACTGCAGGCGGTTGAAGAATTACATATTGTCGGGTTTGAAGCGAAGCGATCCTGAGGATACGGACTTGTGGTTTCTCCAAGAAAAACAGGAATTCCTTTTTCTGTAAATGCTTGTTTCAGAAGATCGCACTGCGATATAGTGTAGTCCTGCCACGTCTGACTGCCGATTTGGTTAGACCAGTACATGGTGTTGTCAACGTAATGCACTGACACCATAAGCAGATCTTCTACCGAGTCGGTCGGCATTACAAAGTTTGAACTGGCTGTTTTGTCAATATTGGTCCAATAGCCTGAAACGATCAACACTCTGTCGGTGTTGTTTCCGCCTGTTGCCCTTACAGCATCCACAAATGTCTGGTTTAATTCGTTCACCCATGAGTATGCTTGATTTTCAGGAAGCTCGACCAATAGTCCAACATTGTTGAATACTTTACCGCCGAGATATTCATTATAACCTTCAAGGATGAGTTTATGGGAGTAGTCTTTGAAAAACTCGGCAATCTGTGTCCACAGTCTATTAAAAATAACCTTACTTTCATCTAAGGTGTTTCTTCGGATAATAAATTCATCAAAGTGGTGAATATTAACAACCACATATAAATCCTCTTTATAGCAGTAATCCACAATCTCCTTTACCCTGCCGATATATGCTTCATTGATGGTGTAGGTTCCGTCATCTTGCATCATGTTTCCCCAAAACACAGGAATCCTGACGGTATTAAAGCCCGCATTTTTCATCCCGCTGATTATCTCCTGCGTGGTAACGATTGTATCCCAACAGGTTTCATAAGCTTCCGGGGTATTGTCGCCGATAACAGGAATCCATTCATAATCAATCTTGTCACAGATAAGGTTTCCGTTATCATCAAATGCCTTGTAGGCTTCCATTGTATTTCCAAGATTGAGACCGATTCCCATATCTTTTTGCATGTCCGTTATCGATATAGTTTCCGGGGTAGTATCGGTGTCAGTATCGGTGTCGGTATCAGTATCGGTATCAGTATCGGTATCAGTATCAGTATCAGTGTCAGTATCAGTGTCGGTATCAGTGTCGGTGTCAGTATCAGTGTCGGTATCAGTATCCGTGTCAGTATCGGTATCAGTATCAGTGTCAGTATCGGTGTCAGTATCGGTGTCAGTATCAGTGTCGGTATCGGTGTCAGTATCAATATCCGTGTCTCCATCTGTATCTGAATCGGAGTCAGCATCTGCGTCCGCATCAGCATCGGTGTCAGAGTCCGTATCCGCATCAGAGTCCGTATCCGCATCAGAGTCAGAATCTGAATCCATATCGGTATCCGCATCGCCTGTGCCGGTATCGTAGGAATCATCACCGGAGTTTCCGCATCCCGGCAATACGCAGAGCAAAAGACATCCCAAAATCCAATTCATTTTCGATAGTAAAGTCATGACGGTCTCCTCCATCCTTAGGATTGTCTTTTTATGTATCATAAAACAGCCGATATAAATAGTAGACTATTGTTTTCAAAACTTTAGGCTAAAAAAGTTATTTTTTAGTTAACCGGCCAGTCTTGTTGATGCAAAATAGTTTTTGTTTGTGTTTTGATGGGGGAAAAGCGGGTTAAATATTTTTTTTTGCACTCCCGACTTTTTGACACTTTGCCCAAAGGCATCTTTGATAAATTCGAGATGTGTTTGCTATTGAATTGCGACAGCAGTCCTACAAAGGCACAATTTCCTGCATCTCCGCATCATAGCAATAGTTCACGATTTCTCCGTTGATTAACAGAGTAACAGCGCTTTCGATAACCGGCAGCGCTTTAATTAGTAGATACTGCATCTTTCGTTCCGCATAGACCCGCTCCTGCATTTCCCGCATACCGAACCGATTAACAGCAAGGCTTTTCCCGGTTTGAGCATAGGTTACGTTTACTAAGTCAGGCATGTTGTCCTCTTGCGAATAAGCGCGGCCAAGGTTTCCATAGTCACCGCATCAGCGGCCAAGTGCTCTTCCTTCTCTTGTCCCGGTGCAATCCAAACGAGCAGCACCGATCCATCCGGCACGATAGAGAGAGTGACCTCCAGTTTTTTTTCCGAAACAAACCATTCCGCCTGCAAGCCGCCTTCCGGTGTGGGATAGAGATACGGTGCCTCCGTATCGGTATTCTCCAGCACAACACGCAACATATCAGCAACTTTTGCAGCGGCAGGTTGCACAGACAAACCGTCTCCGTCCAACCAACCTTCGGATAGCAATATCAATTCTTTCAATCGAGAATCGTACGTTCTGAGACTTTCCGACAGTTTATTCATCCAAGTACCTCAAAAATGTCTAACTTCGTCTAGCTTCGTCTAGCTTCGTCTAACTTTCGTCTAACTTTGACCGGCTTTAGACATTCGTTCTACACCAGCTAACTTTTTGTATAAATTAATAATTATTCTCCAAACAAAATGCATCAACGGCCTCTATTTCGTTTAAAGTTCATCTAAATATCCAACTCTCCCGTCTTGTCTAGACTGAATTTAGTACCCAATAGATGCTGTTGTGCAGACGTCCGATACCATATCAATCATCCCTGTTTCTCCGCCGCAATCATCTTCTCATACTCCTTATCTAGGATATTAAAAGATCGTAATTGTCACTGAGTCAAGGTGAGCATCTTTGTTCTCGGTTCAAAGGGCAGGACAAATAAAAGCCCTCCAACCTTCGGATGGCGATGTCAATTCTTTCGATCGAGAATCGTACGTTGTAAGGCATTCATTCATCGTTCCCACGGGCGTTTCGATGGGTGACCCAGTCTCGTTGCGCCTCCTCCAACTGTCTTTTCAAATCGTCTTTAGACGGTAGGTAGAGCTGATATTCCGATGCATAGATATTGGAATCTTTGGGAAGCGTCAGCTCCACCATTTCGTCGCTCTTGGTCAAACAGAGCAGGATACCGACTGTGGGATTTTCATCGGCGGTTTTCACGTAACGGTCAAAGTAATTCACGTACATTTGCATTTGTCCCAAATCTTGGTGTTTCAGATCTCCGATTTTGAGGTCAACCAGGACAAATGAACGCAGCAAGCGATTGTAGAACACCAAGTCTACATAGAAATGACGGCTGTCGAACGAAAACCGCTTCTGTCTGGAGTCAAAAAGAAATCCCTTCCCCAGTTCGAGCAAAAACTGCTCAATCTTGTCGATAAGCGCTGTTTCCAAATCATGCTCGCTATAAGCATGCCGCTCCTCCAATCCGGTAAACTCCAAAATATACGGGCTTTTAATCACGTCGGACGGTTTGTCCACAATCAGACCGTTTTCTCCAAGTCGTTTGATCGCATCGTGATCGCGGCTCAGCGCCAATCGTTCATACAAGGCCGACTGAATTTGTCGCTCCAGCTCTCGATATCCCCAACCATTGCTCGCCGCCTCCAGCTCGTAGAAATGTCGCTCGTCAGTATTCTTGACAGTCAGCAGCGTTGCATAGTGCGTCCACCCAAGCGCAAATCGAGCAACCAAATCACCCACTTTAGTCTGCAACATCGCAGCATCCAAAAGAGCTGTTAAAGATTTAACAGGCAGTGCCTGTTGAATCTTTGGATATGCCAAATAGAACTCGCGGAATTTCCGCAGGTTTGTTGGGGATATACCTTTAATTTCCAGTTCTTTTTTAGCCTATTCGAAAGACGATCAATCAGCGCTTTCCCGTAGAGGTCTGTCCGGTCACCCGCCCCATTTTCAAACTCGACGATATACCACCCGAAAAGCCAATTACGCACCACAAGCGCCCTATCCACCGAGCGCGCGGCCTGCATCTGCGTGGTTCGGTGCGTATGCTCGAAGAGCGCCGCCAATCCTTCAAAATCAATCGCGTTTCGATTCGCATCTTCTCCCATTATGACTTCTCCGCCGCAATCATCTTTTTTCGTCCCTGGCATTGACAATCGCCTTCAGCTTATCTTCCAACTGATCGAAATTCATGTGGTGCTCCGCTTCACTGATTTATAACCCGTGCGTCTTCAAGTGTCGGATTATAGGCTTTTTGGGATATTATTGCAGCACCCGATATTTGTTTTGGGAAAAAAAGCAACGGACAGGACGATTCATGCGCCCTACCCTGTAACAATTTGGAATATTACGTCTTTTCTTTACTCACTGTCGTTTCCTTCTTCCTAGTCCGAGAGTACAAAGCACAACCGGGGACGGTCCTGTTAAGTTGTCATGTCAGGGACGGTGCTGTCTTTTGAACTGAAAAGAAAACGCTTTTGATATTCACCCGAATCAGTACATAAATTCAAACCCTCCATAAATTCAAACCCTCCATAAATTCAAACCATCGGTACGATATGCGGTATTCATTTAATGCCGGACCCCAAATATACTGTGCCTCGATTTTCTTGTTTGAGTTGCTTCTTAGAGATCTTATGACAGATGCATTCCTAAGATGACAACTTGACAGGACTATTCCTCTCTCGTGTTTTTTTGAACATTGTCGGACTATTTTGCAAGGAAACACCCTTTGCAAACTATTGCGAGATGTAAAGAGACTGGGAGTCTTTTGAAGACACCCAAGGCGTTGTTTTTTGACAGAAGCAGGAGTTTTTATGAAAAGCTATGTATTTGGTTACTTATTGAAAATGTGTTTTTTGGGATGTTGGGCAACGGCCTTTTTGGGTTGCGCAGAAAACGAGAAAAACAAAATTGACGGCGAAGACTCCGATTGGAATGTGGGGAGTGACAGCAATTCAGATGCTGATTCAGATTCAGATGCTGATGGTGATACCGATACGGACGCTGATAGCGATACCGATACAGACGCTGATACTGACACTGACACAGATGCTGACTCTGATGCTGACTCTGATGCTGACTCTGATGCTGACGCGGATTCTGATACTGACATAGACGCTGATGCTGACTCTGACGCCGATGCTGACTCTGATTCCGATACAGATTCCGACACTGATACAGATACAGACGCTGACACGGATTCTGATACAGATTCTGACACGGATGCCGATACTAATACATGTCCTCCTCCTGCCGTTTGCAGTGAACACTGTCGCTCAATTGGCGGAGCGGTTGTCGATGGAGTTTGTGATAACAATTTGCAGTGTTGTATGTTTGGTGAAACCGATGCCGATACTGATGCTGACAGTGCTGCCTATGCTTCACGTTGCGCACAACAGGGGATGAACATCCTCGGCTA
>CAYWLQ010000090.1:10637-22930 GCA_964458775.1 uncultured Myxococcales bacterium
GATGCTGATTCCGATACCGATTCCGATACTGATTCTGATACTGATTCCGATACTGATGCTGACACTGATTCCGATACTGATGCTGATTCCGACTCAGATACAGACACTGACACTGACACTGACACTGATACCGACTCCCCATGTTCAGCCTACAAGTGGCCCAAATATGATCCGGATTTGAATACTGTTTTTGATAATAAAAATATCGATCCTAGTACTTTTAAAGTTTACCAGGGCTGCAACGAAAGTCTCGTCGCCGGAACGATAACCGACGGTTGGTGGTCTTTTATTTGGGGATATGATCGAAACCCTAGTATTACTGATGCTCATATTCGACAGGTGCTTGCAGGGCTCAACGAAGATCTCGGATATATTCGGGATGTTATGGGATGGCCTGTGGACCGCATGCCTCAGGACGGCTACTTTAGTTCAGTCTATCTTTACGGCTCCAAATTATGCACAGACAACGCATCCAATACAGCTGAGGGTGGGTGGCAATCCAACATCGGCCGTTACCCTATGGTTCTTTTGTCATGGGCACCTGTGGTCAACTATGATCGCGGCGGCATTACCCACGAGGCGATTCATGCAATGGTAAAGGGCACTCCTTCCGGTGATAACAAACCCGGTTGGTACAATGAGGGCGGCAATACTTGGATTCAACAAGAATTATATGCCCGACGCGACAACAGTTACGGGCTCGGCTTTCTTGACGGTGTGCCTTTCATTGCGCCGCATCAACCTATTGAATGTTACAGCGGTTGGCTGATCGACGGCAGCTTCGGCGGACCGGACGCGCAGGGTGTCGGCGGTGAAAACTGGCGTCGATATTTGGGCGGAACTCAATACAACTCCATATTTCCCCATTTCTTAAACCTCTATCTTTCACCCGGATCCAATGCCTGGATTTGGCAGCAAGCAACACCTCGTAATGTTCTCGAAACCTTATCTACCGGATTGGGCGATGCACAAACTAGGCATTTAATAATGGAGTATGCAGCTCGCAAGGCTTTGGTGGATTTCGGTCAATGGCGTTCCGGAATGCTTCGCCATATCAACAGTCAATGGGGCAGTACCATTAACAGAGAGATCGGTGATCCCGGAAATCTTCCCGACTATCTGGCAGTTGCCTATGCTCCCACTACAACTAACGGTTCAACCATTATTCCAAACAAAGACACCCTGCCCGGCTGGTCAGGTTCAAATCAAATTCCGCTCAATGTTACTGGAAACACTGTAAAGCTAAATTTCCGCCCCAAAACAACCGGAATGCGCATGCAGCTGGCATATTGGGCAACTGACGGCACGGCTGTTTATAGTAAACCTGTAGAAAGCGGAGAGCTTTGTCTTCAGCTTGACAAAGCCCCGAGAGGCGGAGTAGTAATCGCTGTCATCAGCAATACAGATTACATCTATACCGGCGACTCCATTCGTTTTGCCAAATTCGACTATGAAGTTGATATTGTTGAAGGCGTAACCTCCACAGCATCTCGTACTACTAAGTGGTTCCTAAACGAGTAGTATCTTTTCACGTTTTTCTATAAACGACATTTTCATCTGTAAACACTTTTTCTATTTGAATAAAATTATGAACCAATCTTTTGTGAATCGTGCAAGCTTAATGCCTATGCAAGCTATTTATCCTCGTAACGAGGAGGATTCTATTGATGATAAAAAAGAATTGTGCGGTTTGTTTCATTTTCTCAACGCTGTTCTTGTCGCTCGGGTTTTTAGGATGTAATTCGAACAGCAACGATAATTTGGATAGTGATAAACAAATGTCTTCGGATAGTAATTCAGATATTGATGCCGACTCTGATACGGATGCTGATTCAGACACTGATACAGATGCAGATACTGATACCGACGCTGATTCAGATACTGATACAGATGCAGATTCAGATTCAGATACTGATGCTGATGCAGATACTGATGCCGATACTGATTCAGATTCAGATACCGACACTGATGCCGATGCTGACTCGGATTCAGATACTGACACTGATGCTGATGCTGACACTGATTCAGATACCGACACTGACACCGATGCTGATTCTGATTCAGATGCTGACACTGACACGGATGCTGATTCTGATGCAGACACAGACACAGATATTGATTCTGATACCGACTCGGACACCGACTCGGACACAGATTCGGACACTGATTCAGACACTGACACAGAAATTGAAGATACCCCTTGGATCAACGCTAACTGCGCAAATATTTCGGGTGCAGTTAATTTTGAAACCGCAGAATTTTGTGTAGCTCTTTCTAGGGAATCGCAAACTGTGCTCTCCCTAAAACCCAAGACTGACACAGGTTTTGATTTTGCTCCTTATGATCGACGCAATGAGCGTTTAGGTGCGGAATACTTTTATTTGGGTGACCTTACAGTAAGACTTCGCACACAAGACAATGCTCAATGGCAAAATATATCCAGTGCAGCTCGTCGCACTCAAGTAGAGGAGCTTACAACTTACGACAACATCTTGGCCGCCGCAGATCTGGCGCCTGTTCTTCAGAATTCACCTGTTTCTATCAAGCGCTACTGGGTTATGGAAGGCGGACGGCTGGGAATGCGCTTTGAAATTAAGAATACTTCTTCCGGAAATGTGGAAATCGGATCTCTCGGGTTGCCGATGGTGTTCAACAACATCATTACAGGTCGAACCCTGGACTCTGCACACGAAATATGTTCGTTTTCAGATCCGTACATAGGAATGGATGCAGGATACCTTCAGGTAACACGTCTCAACGGCAAGGGACCGGCTATGTTGGTGTTGCCCGATTCAGATACGCCTTTTGAAGCGTACAATCCAATCCTTAACCAGCCGATTGCAAATTCAATGGATCCTCCTTCTGTATTTTTTGACCCTACCCCTCGCAACAATACTTTTGAAGGTTTTCACGAATGGATGATACACAGTAAAGCCTATGCTGATAACGAGTGGAAAGGCGCTTCTCAATGGAATCCGCCAACGTCTCATACTCTTGCAGCCGGTGAGACCAAGACTTTCGGCCTTAAGTTTGTACTCTCTGATAAGATAAAAACAATTGAAGACAAGTTAATGCAATATAAAAGACCTGTAGCTGTCGGTATTCCCGGATACATTTTGCCGACGGATTTAGATGCTAGATTATACATTAATTATCCGTATTCTATTTCCTCTATGTCAGTAAATCCTGAGGGCGCTTTGAACATAACATCTCTGCCGTCAAAAGGAGGATGGAAAGCTTATTCTGTAAAAGGTCAAAGCCAAGGACAAGCTCGTCTTAGCATTTCTTATTCTAACGGTACTGTTCAAACAATACATTACAATGTCATACAACCGGCTGAGGAAGCTGTTTCGAAAATGGGAGAATTTTTAACTACAACTGCTTGGTTTGAAGAAGCCAATGACCATTTTGGAAGAAGTCCGTCGGTAATGACTTATGATAAAGAAGACAAAACAATAGTTAAACAATGGAAGCAGGCATGGGTATGCGGTCTGGGTGATGACGGAGGGGCTGCATGGTTGGCCGGTACGATGAAGCTTTTCGGTCAACCGAATCTCGAACAAATAGAAAAATACCAACGATTTATCGAAGGACCGATATGGGGAAATCTTCAATATGATTCGGGCAATTTAAAATTCGGTGTTAAACGAACGCTTTTTTATTATGAGCCTGCTCAGTTGCCTGCCGGATACTACGACAGCAGCATAGATTGGTCTTATTGGGGGGCATGGAGACGCGCTCATACAGAACAAGTTCCCAGATCATACAACTATCCGCATGTGGCAGCTCTGTATTGGACAATGTACAGATTGGCTCGCAATTACACAGGACTTGTAACCAACCAAGATTGGAAATGGTACCTGAATCAAGCATATGAAACTTCGGTTGCTATGACTACTATCGGCAATGACTATTCGCAGTTCGGCCTCATGAACGGTTCGGTGTTTTTGGAAATATTAAAGGATCTCTATAGAGAGAATATGAGTGCTGAAGCAGCAAACTTGGAAGCTCGAATGAAAACCAGGGCTGATTTATGGAAAACGCAAAACTATCCGTTCGGAAGCGAAATGCCTTGGGACTCAACCGGCCAAGAAGAGGTTTATCAGTGGAGCAAATATTTTAAAAACAATGACAAAGCAGAGGTATGTCTCAACGCTGTTTTGGGATACATGCCGACTGTTCCTCACTGGGGCTACAACGGTTGCGCCAGACGATATTGGGACTTTAAATACGGAGGTTCGAAAATAGACCGTCTCGAAAGAATGCTTCATCATTACGGCTCCAGCCTTAATGCAATTCCGGTGTTAATCGAGTATCGGGACAATCCTGACGATTTCTATTTGTTACGTGTCGGCTACGGAGGAATGATGGGAACTCTTGCAGCAATTGACAATCAAGGATTTCCGTCAATGGCTTTTCATTCTTTTCCCGCAACCATGGCGTGGGATTCCAGAACCGGAGACGTAGGCCTAAGCGTTTTCGGTCACACATACAGTACCGCAACCTACATAACGGTTCATCCGGAATTAGGTCCTTTGGCTTTTGGAGGAAATCTCACCCAAGACGGAACACTTTTACAGGTTATTCCCAAAGACTCCTTTAGAATGCGTTTATACTTAGCTCCCGTAGGATTGTGGTTGACCTTGGATGCCGGAAAGTTCGTATCAGCATCTCTAGATACGGAAAGCCAAGAAGTTAGAATTACTCTAGATCCGAAAGACCCTCATACCCCCAACGCAAGACTCAGAGTTGAGCAACCTGTAAATATTACGCAGACCTACAAAGCAAACGGATATACTTTAGAAGGCGGTGCATACACAATTCCGCTAGGAAATTCCGAAACAGAAATTGTATTGGGATTCTAATGTGAGTTTTTAACCGAACCTCAACCGTATGCAGGCACAACACAAGAAAAATGATTAACTCAGTCGTCAACCGCACACTCCATACCTACTTCAGTATATTTAAATTGAAAGAATTACCAAATACCTTCCCCCCCCATAACAGCAGCTATGAGTAGTGTCTTAAATCCGCCACATTTTACTGTTGTATTTTTACCTCAGTAATGATGAAATCCACCAAGTAAAACAATAATACCGCGTTATCTTCATCAGCTTTTCATGGCACACAATTTGCTCACCTTTTTTTAGCAAAATGGCAGGGAGGAAATATCGATGAAAAAACTGACAAAAACTATTTCTATCACAGGCCGAAGTTCGTATAGCTTTATAATTCGAGTTTTTTTTGTTTGTTTGGCAATATCAATGCTTACAATTTTGAGTCAAAACAGCTCCGCAACGACAAAACAAACAAACCTATCGCAGAAAACACTCAATAATTCGAAGATCGACAATTCATTAAATGAAAAAGCACAGTTGGAGCAAGCAGTGGGCGCATCTCTCAACAAACATTTTTATGATTACAACAAAACCGAAAAAGCACAACATATGGATTTTAAAGAATACTGGCATAAAAGAACAATCGAACAAAAAAAGACAGGTTTAATTTTGGCGGCAGTAGTAGCTCCGGTAATTGCCTCTCTGACCATAGGAATCTCGGCAGGATTGATAGCCTATGGATATCATTATTACCATAATGATTGGGGATCTTTGCTATATACTATGATTGCTGTAGGAGCCGGTTTCACGGGAGCTATAATAACCTTTCCTATTCTAATAAGCGGTTTGGTTGTATTTCGTATTGCTAATAAACGGCTTTCCAAAACGAAACATTTATTTGAAACCAAACCGACAATATCTCAGAGTACACAATGGTCTTTAAAGTGCGGTTTGGGCGGTTTGTCTTTTGGGTGTAGATTCTAAATTATATCGTAATTACAATACCATAAAATAAAACCAGGAGGCAAAGCATACATTACTCAAGGTGTAGAGGAAAAAGGTGCACAGGTTTCATCAACAACTTCAGACAATGATATGAAAGATGCTTTGTCAATTCTGTCGGGCCGCGTGTGGAAATGGTCATTTGAAAGGGACAGCGTAAAGCATCTGGAAAAATGAACAAAAGACGAAAACTACATAAGTTCACACAGGTTTTTCGCTGTTATCTATTTTTTACTGCTCTTTCGGAGGGGAAGATCCGTTGTATGCAATTTTGCGGTTTTTTAAAAAACAATTTTTATTCGTGGGAATATTACGTTTATCGAAAATGTCATATACAAGAATTGTTTTGCGAGTAGACATGACTGTCTCGCAAGATTAAGCGATTAATAGACAATGATTGTTATTTAAAGTAAGAAGAACAACATGATAGGGCAAAACAATAAAGATACGGAGCATTCTCCTTTTCAAAGACCGCACGATCCTGTTGCCATGGCCGGCGGAATCAGCGGTGTTTTTTTGGTTATCGGAATGTTGGCAGCTGTTCCGGTACTCGCATCATCCCACAATCTAACGGAGTCATCAGATGACTCAGGGCAAGAAGCCTTTGAATATATTGAAGCCAGATTGCTCAAATGGGGTGAACAAAAGGATCCGGATGCACTTCCGGATCGTATTGTTCCGGCATTGCCTACGGCTCCGGAAAATGTACTTCCGTTGGATCGAAATGCTGACAAACCGGAACCGGAGAAAAAGGAAGAAAAACAGAAAGCTCAAGCAGGAGCGGTTTTGGATGACAAACTACGTCAGGTTTTTGAAAAAGCTAGGGCGTTTGGAGAAATTCAAGACAACTTCATTCCTGAAGGTCATCCTGACGGCGTTCCGGACGGAGATGTTACGGACCCGGCATTGGCATCGGTGGGAGCAACTTACGGACACAGAATTAAAAGTCTGTTTGTAGAAAGATGGATCGTCCCTACTTTGTTGTCTCAAAAGGCACTTGAAAAACTTAGTGCCAGAGTAAATATAAAAGTTAATTTGGATATGATGATTGTTTCCGTGTCTTTTCTAAAGAAGTCCGGCAATCCGATGTTTGACGACTCTGTACAAATCGCTATTGATCGAGTCAGGCAAGAAGTAAAAAACCTTCCGCCTCCTCCTGAGGCAATTGCCTCAAATATTTTTGGAGGAGGAATTAATCTTCGTTTTAACGGCAAAGAAGCAGCCTACGAATAGGAATTTGCAATGATTAATATTTTTAAAACTATCTCACTCTCAACCATTTGCATCTTAACGGCGTTCCTGCTTCCCGACGGAGCAGTATCCCAAGACGGAAAAGAAAAGGAAATAGAAGAAAGACTTCCGACTATATCAGAAAACGCTCCTTTGGAAGTTGATATATGGGGAGGCATTCGCGATCTCTACAAGATAGCTGTTCCTATGCCGTTGGGAGACTCCGCTTTAGCTAATGAGGCACAGAGTGTGCAATCTCAAAACTTTAAACTTTCAAGTCTTTTTGAAGTGCTTGATCCCAAATCATACCTTGCGGACCTCAATGCAGAAGGTATGTCTATACAAAAAGACCCTTGGATTCAAATAGGAGCCCAAGGAGTATCAAAATGTAAAGTTACCGGCGCAGCAGGACAAGCAAAACTGGAATGCATGCTTTTTGAGGTTGCCAGAGGAGAAACACCGGTATTGAGACATACTTTTTCAGGAGAAAAAGTAACTTCGTTGGTTCACAAGTGGGTAAATAAAGTAATCGGATATTTTACCGGCGAGGACGGGGTTTTCGGCACTCAATTGCTGTTTGCCAGAAAGACCGGAGAAAAAGAAAAGCATATTATGGTTGCAGACTGGTCCGGAGGCGGAGCAGGAAGAATTACCAAAAACAATTCCATAAATCTACTACCTGCCTGGGGTCCCGGCGGAGCTATTTATTATACTTCTTTTGTCGAAGGTTTTCCCTATCTGTATAAAACAGGACAAAGACAAGCTGTGCTTTCAAATCCGGGTCTAAATATGGGAGCAGCCTTTCACGGAAATAAAATGGCGGTAGTCTTATCAAAGGACGGCAATCCGGAAATATATGTCGGCAACGCTGACGGAAGCGGCCTTACCAGACTGACCAATTCCGGTGCGATAGACGTTTCACCGGCCTGGAGCCCTGACGGTTCGCAGATTGCCTTTGTTTCTGACCGTCATGGTTCTCCTCAAGTTTTTGTTATGGGAGCAGGCGGCGGCGGAGCAAAGCGTGTTACATACAAAGGTTCGTATAATCAAACTCCCAACTGGTGTCCGAGAGGCGGTTCTAATACAATTGCCTTTACAGGACGAGACAGCGGAACCTATGATGTTTTTACTGTCGATATAGGCTCCGGCAAGATAAGAAGACTTACTCAAAACCAAGGAAGAAACACAGACCCCGCATTTTCTCCTGATTGTAGATTGGTGGCCTTTAACTCTTCGCGAGGAGGAATTTTCATATCCAATGCCGAAGGACTAAATCAAAACATGACCGTAAAAGGTCAAGCCGAAACCATTCGCTGGTCTAGATAAAGTCAATTCGAATTATTCTACCGACATTAAGTAACTAATGTAAATTGCCTTTTCCCTCTTGCGAAGATCATTGGCTTCCAAAATCCAAAGATTTCGCCCAGATCCGCATGGGCCCCAGATTCGCATGGGCGGTAATGGGTATTTCTGGTTGTGGAGTAAGGGTATTGGTTTCAGCAATCTGAAACCGTTTCGCAATCTATCTATCACCTACGCAATTTAAAGTAAGGGTGTAGGAACCGGCATTATTTTCCTGACCGTCAATAATTATATATTGGGAAACTCCTTTTTGCACTGTAAACCTAAGCACGGGATCATCCTGTAAGCTACTGTATTTTATGCTACAATGGCCTTCGGTATATACGTATTTATTTGTAGAATTACATTCAGAAGTGCTAAAGAGACTCAATTTCACGTCCGTTGATGAGCTTGTCAACGAAAACTCAACTTCACCGCTGTAGTCAGGAACAAAGCGATAAATAGATTCCGGTCCAAAAAAACCCATCGCAGTACAGTCATATGCCGTTATCATACTCGGAAGCCCTCCGGCAGTTGTATCGGATAATTGTTCTCCGCATACAATCGGTTTTGCTTCCGAACAATAATCAGACAATTCGCTTTCGGTATCAGTATCAGTGTCTGTGTCAGTATCCGTGTCGGTATCAGTATCGGTATCAGTGTCGGTATCCGTATCGGTATCAGTGTCGGTATCAGTGTCGGTATCAGTGTCAGTATCCGTGTCGGTATCCGTGTCGGTATCAGTGTCAGTATCAGTATCAGTATCGGTATCAGTGTCCGTATCTGTGTCGGTATCTGTGTCGGTATCAGTGTCCGTATCTGTGTCCGTATCAGTGTCGGTATCTGTGTCCGTATCTGTGTCGGTATCAGTGTCCGTATCTGTGTCGGTATCTGTGTAGCCATCTGTAGCTGAACCGGTATCCTCTATGTCAGAATCGTTTTCAGAATCCGCTACATGATAAGGGTTGTTTGTTTCACATGCTATAAAAGGCAGGAAAAAACAAAAAAACAGATCGTTTAAGCATAACTTCATAAGAATTATCCTTTCTCTTTTTTCTATTATTTAATTTTTATCCTTTTACATCAGTTATGTCAACTAAGACATCAGGGTGTATATATCTTATATACACGAACCCAAAAATAAATTTGTTTTCAAATCAAAACCGGATGATCGTCAGACTAATCGTTTGAGGTTTTTTCCTGATCGCAGCTGTCTTTCTCTTTGGACGATTTTTGCTGTTCAGATGTTGTTTGTATATCGTCAGACTTAGAGCTTTTTTCAGGCTCGTTTTTTACAAATCTAATACGTGTAGAAACTTCAAAAGACATTTGGGACAAAAGCTTGACCAACTCATCCGATAAATTTGTATTTTCAAAAAACAGTCTTACTTCTTTGCTGATAACCCCCAGAGCAGCTTGCTTGGTATCGTCAATTTGGGACATAAAATGTGTTACTATTTCTCTCGGCATTTTCAACTCCGAAACCAAATTTTTTAACACACTGTCCTTTTTGAGCATCGATTCTATTTTCTTTTTCAAAACATCAGAGCGAGTTTTGTTAAAGAAAAACGCTCCGTCAGATTCAGTATTTGAATTTTCATAAGAAGTACTGCTATTAGAAGTTTCCGTTTTTGTACTATCATTCATATGCTATCTCCCTATTCCGGAGTATTTGCGACCGTAACCTTCGTTGTCGCAGCTATCAACCTATTGGCCTTTTCAAGTTCCTTTTCAAGTTCCTTTTCTAGGTTTTCGATTTTAAGTGCTTGCTCATGTTCTTTTTTCATTGTCAGTTTTCGATAAAATCTAAATACAAAAAAACTGCACAATATACCGACAACTAAACACGCTAACATCAAAGCAAAAACTCTTGTTTCAAATATAGGAAATGAAGGTTCGGTATGCCAAGGTGCACTAGGCATTCTTATAACAATCCAATCATTATTGGCAGCAAAGAACAATAGAATAAATCCGCCCAGTAGTACACCTGCTATAATCTGTAATGTTGTTTTCATTTTTTTCCCGACAAACAATTTTGCAGACAGGCTTTGTCAATAACCGTGTTCGCAAAAACACTTTTGAGTTTCTGATAGGTCTCACTCAAATGGTCCGGCATAACCCTGGTATCCGCCAATAACGGCATGAAATTAGTGTCTCCGTTCCATCTAGGTACAACATGAGCATGAATATGGGACTCAATTCCAGCTCCGGCTGCTTGCCCTATATTCATTCCTAGATTAACTCCTTGCGGTTTGAAAGTATCAATAACAACTCGCTGAGCAAAAACCCACATTTCCATAAACTCTTTGACAATATCAGGCTCCATGCATTCGAATCTATCAACATGACAGTTGGGTACCACAAGTAAATGTGCATGAGCATACGGATATCTATTTAAAATTATGTAGGTATTTTCCCCTCTATGCACCACCAAATTTTCATCATCAGAACCGTCTTTCAAAGATGCAGCATGGCAAAAAACGCAACCTTTGGGTTTTGGTGAAAGAATATAATCCATACGCCATGGAGCCCACAGAATATCGTTCATTGAACCTTCCTTTTTTTGATAATCCAGTCTAGCAGCGACTTATATCATGGTTGTTAATATTACTTTAAAAAGCTACTAAGGGGCAACTAATCTGATGTTGTCAAGGTAGACACCTAGATTTGATCCACTCCCGTCAGCAGTCCATCGGAATCTAAACTGATAAGTAGTATCGGGTGAAACAGCCCCCAATGAAACGGTTTGCTCTGCCCATGTTGTAATATTTGCGGTATATAAGCCTATTTCGTTCCAATCACTCCAAGTTGTTCCTCCGTCAGCGGAAGTTCTGCTATAAACACGAAGGCGGTCATCCGTATCCCCTCCGTTGTTTAAATACATATCCCATACCAAACTAATTACTGTACCCGAGCAGCCTGATAGGTCGATTGAAGGAGAATATAAATAGTTGTCTCTCGAATTATTATAATTGCTGTTCAGCCTCGTACCCCAAAGACAACCGGTATTTGTATCGGGACCCGATAATGTTGTCTTGCCCAACTCCCAATTGGAACCATCATGAGGAACATTTGGTTCACTCTCTGCCCTCCACCAACCGTCTGTAGAACATTGATTCGCCGAATCAGTCATATTGAAATCGGCAGGATGATTTTGAATTATCGCTAAAGCAGACCGACAACTTGACAACGGATTTGCACCCTTGCAGCATCTGAATCCCAATTGATCCATTCTAAAATTCTCTTCTTCCGCAGCAAAGAAATCAAAATTACAGGTCATTCCCTGAGCTACATTTTTATAGGAACCGCCCCTAATAACGCGCAGATCAGTGCTTCCGGCTGTTCTCGAACCCAAAGTCCATTCTTCCACGTTTCCGGACATGTCAAATACTGTTTGATCATCAATCCAGGTTGCAACGCACTGCTGAGCAGAACCGGTCGGAATGGCTTTTCCTTGGTTATAGTCAACACCGTTGCAGGTTGCGCCGTTATATTCATTACCGTAGGGATACATATGCGGTGTTGTATTTAAAGGCAAACCGTAGGCGCATGCGTAGTACCACTGCTCGGGTGTACACAGGTCCCAACAACCGACGGGATTTCCGTCCGGATCATCATAGCTGCACAGAGGATTGGGCTCTCCTCCTGATGGAGGATCATCATTATCATTCAAGCGCAAACACACATCCCTAGCCTCTTCAAAGCTTATATTGGTCCATGGCTTGGTATCTTCTTCTTGTTTTTCAGAACATGGTGCTTTCTGATGATTGATACGTCTGGACGCCTCATATGTAAAAATCTCAAACCCGTCTCCCGATTCAACCGACACCGACTCAACACAACCGTCAGCTCCGTCATCGGTCACTCCGTCGCAGTCATCGT
>CAYWLQ010000091.1:0-22818 GCA_964458775.1 uncultured Myxococcales bacterium
TTCGGGTCTTCCCAAATTGCCCAGCCTATGTTTTCTGATTCACATTTTTGACGCACGTCGGTGACCAGGTTGGCTCTTGAGGTCATGTCGCCGGCATCTTGGGGTCCCCACTCGCCGTTGTACACAGTACGTCCTGTGCTGTTTTTATAGGCAGTGATATAGGCGATCTGTGCGTTGATAGTTGCCGGTCCTGAGGGGTTTTCTGCGGCTGTTTTTGTGTTGTAGTTATTAAACCAGGTTGCTGCCCAGCTTGTGTTTTGAGCTGCCTGTACCGGAGTAATGGGTGTTGCCGGAGGTCCGGGATACACCACGCCGGTCGTCATGTATGCATCTCCCATCCAGCTCTTTCCCTGAAAGCTGAACAGCTTCGGTTCGTAGAGGTGAATCGAGGTCATGATGTTTGCGTCATTTGGAAGCGAAAGCGATGAAAGCTTTGACGGGTCAGCCCAGAATACGGTGTCTACAATCAAGAGTCGTCTCGGATTCGTTGCACGGACTGTTTGTATAGCGTCTGCAACCAGGCCGTTCCAAGCTGTATCAAGTGCATCATAAGGCTCGTTGAGCAGTTCGAAAGCTACAGTTTCCGGTCGGTTTTTACACCTGGTTGCTATTTGCTCCCACATGGCGAGAAAACGATTTCGCTCGGCTGATGGATTTGCGGCCAATTCATCGAATGCATGCATGTCGATTACAATCGCCAGTCCTGCACTGATTGCCTGGTCGATAACCGTGTCCATTCGCGCTAAAAATGCTTCTTGGATGGTGTAGGGAGGAGAGGAAGCGGAGTGGCCGCTGAAACGCATCGGCACGCGAACATGATCGAATCCGCGAGCGGCGATAAATGGAAAATCAGTATCCATGATACGTCCGCCCCAATCACCTTCGTTCGGCGCTTCCATTCGGTTTCCGAGATTGATACCCTTTTTAAAATAGCGGGCTGCTGACGGCGGAACACCAAACACAAAATCTTCTGGGTCTGTATCTGTGTCTGTATCTGAATCTGTGTCTGAATCACTATCTGCGTCGGCATCAGTGTCTGAATCTGTGTCTGAGTCACTATCTGCGTCGGCATCAGTGTCTGAATCTGTGTCTGAGTCACTATCTGCGTCTGCGTCTGCGTCTGTGTCAGTATCAGTATCACTGTCAGCATCTGTGTCAGTGTCACTATCAGCGTCAGCATCACTGTCAGCATCTGTGTCTGAGTCACTATCTGCGTCTGCATCTGAGTCACTATCAGCATCTGTGTCAGTGTCACTATCAGCATCAGCATCTGTGTCTGAGTCACTATCTGCATCACTGTCAGCGTCAGTGTCGCTATCAGCATCAGCATCACTGTCAGCATCAGCATCACTGTCAGCGTCAGTGTCGCTATCTGCATCAGCATCAGCATCACTGTCAGCATCTGTATCTGTATCGCTGTCTGAATCCGCGTCGCTTTCCGAATTACTGCTTGAATCTATGTTGCTTTCTTCAATTCCTTCATTGGTTGTTGAATCGTTTGTGCATCCGGCAGCAAATTGTAATCCGACAAACAAAACTACATAAAAAAACAATAATCTATTCATATTTTTGTCCTTAAGTTTAGCAATCTAAAATGTATTAGTGTAGTGGTGAACAAATATTCGGGTGGATCTATTTTGAAAAATAGAAATTAGTACTGTCGGCAGACTCAAAAGTGTTTGTATCTACATTGACAAAACACAGGTCGTAACGTTGGTGTAGTGCGGATAATTAACAAAGCAGCTCAGTTCTTATTTTTTCGTCTTTGCAGCAGGTCATTTGTAGTCAGCCAAGTTTACAACTCCCTCTTGTATTGCTCGTTGCAGTGCATCATTATAGCTTTTTGTCAGATTTGACAGTGCTGAATCGATTTCAAGGTGACCGTCATATATCATCTGAAAAACTTGGTACCACTTCGGTCCTTTAATCTTGATTACATTATCCGGTACCGGAAGACTGATCACGTTGTGATCTGTAAACTCATTCCATCCTCGGATTGTCGGTTTTTGGGCGATTTTATAAACCTCAGTCAAAGAGGGATGAAACATACCTTCTTCAAAAAAACGTTTTTGCCAGTACGGTCCGTTTATATATCGATAAACTGTCATGACCTTTTCGGGAAATTTTTCAGCTGCTGCTTTTGAAACGGTGTATCCGTAGTCAGTAATGCTGATTGTTTGATAACGATTGTTCGGTAACATCACCGGAATGTCGGCAACCCCCCAGTCGATTGTAGCGGGATATTGAGTATTTAGCACGCCGACATCCCAGGATGCAGCGATATACATACCGATATTGCCGCGTCTTCCAAATCGAATACGAGCCGAATCATCAGAGATGACCTTTTCGCCGGGGAATACGCTGCCTTCTTCTCGCAGCAATCGCATAAATTCAAGCAACGGTTTGTAGAACGAAAAATCGTATTCGCCTCTATTGTTGTCAAAATAGAGCTTGCCGAAGGAGCTTGATGTGGGGCGTACTACTTTTAACTCCCAGAAAAATCCGTATTCCCCTTGACTGGAGCCTTTCATGGGAAAAATTACTCCATAGGTTTTTCCCGGATCGATAGCCGAGATACGCTTGGCTGCATCTCGAAATTGTTCCCAGGTTTTGGGTGGCAAAGCTTCTCCGTTTTTGTCTACAATGCCGGCTTTGACGAACAATTCTTTATTGTATATGAGCTTAAAAGTTACGACCATTCGAGGCAGGGCAAAGACATGATTGTTCTTTTTGTGAATGTCTATTTGTAGACTTGATTTGTTGAATTTTTGAAGAAAGATAGAGCCCCCCGGCAAGGTGTCAATTGCAGCTACGCGATCTGTTGATAGCAGTTTTTGGATAAAAGGATCACGGCTTGGAAAAATGTCAGGCAAAGCATTATTATCCAGTGCCATCTCAAAATTGTGATGATAATTACGTCCATGGTTTGTCAGCTCTATCTCAATTCCATGTTTTTTGCCGATTGTAAGATTAAACTCGTCCGTCAGTTCTTTTATCAGAACGGCGGAGTGTCCTGAAAACTCCCAAAGGGTAATCTTAGTTGTGTTCGGTGTAATAGCGGATTCATCAGCGGGAGAAATACCCTCGACAGTAAGCCAAATTGCGGCAAACAAAATCGGTAATAGACGTTCAGGCATCTGTTTAGTGAGATTTTTTTTCATCATCTATGTTCTGTGAATCGGTCGAAAACGGTGACGCTACGACACCTAACTCTCGAATAACTGTTAACATGCCGACGACATCACCGTCAGCGTTTCTGATTGGTTGTTTGTTCCATAATTCTTCTATCTGTTGACCGTCTTCAGTATATGAAATTCCGCGCTGGTTTTTTACTGTAAGACCGGTTTTTAGGACTTGCGCATCTTCTGCTATGCGCAGTCTGTTGGTCATACTTCCTGCGAACTCGATGTCTTTTCGTCCGATAATGGATGAGGAGACAATTTTACCCAGCTTTTTGGCATACTTCGTATTCACTCGGGTATATCGTCCCTCTGTGT
This sequence comes from uncultured Myxococcales bacterium, assembly GCA_964458775.1. GTDB lineage: Bacteria > Myxococcota_A > Polyangia > JAAYKL01 > JAAYKL01 > CAYWLQ01. Next base: position 3,498 of record CAYWLQ010000091.1, read on the forward strand.
CTTTGAAGTATACGGCGTCTTCCAATACATCCAGCAGACCGTTGAGCATTTCATTTTGCTGTGCGAGTTCTGCGCTACGCTTTTCCACTCGATTATCCAGTTCTTTGTTTACGGCCTGGAGTTCTTCTATCTTTTGCTGGATTACGTCGCGCATGTTTGCAAAACCGGCTGCCAGAACGCTGATTTCATCATTGCCTTGTAAGGAAATTTCACAGTTTAAGTTGCCTTTTGCCATTTCTTGGGCAACCTTGGTAAGGGTAATGATAGGCTGCATATACCTGGATACGGTAATAGCGCCGAAAAAGGCAATGGGAATAGAAATCAAGACAGTGAGCAGTAAGAGAGTCAGCACTGTCTCGCGGATTCGAGCAGATGTTTCTTCTGTAGGGATTCCTACTGAGATATACCCTATTGGATCATTTAACGGACGGATTTGACCCACTCGAGCATCAAAGGTTTCTCCGTCAATGGATGAAAGCAATATATCTTCCTTTTGTGCATTGATTACCGTTGCAGGAAGAGTTGACATAGCTTTTACCGAATTTGCTGAGGTTCCTGATAAATCATAGAATGTAATAAATACACCAAGCTCGCGGTTTAAATTTATCGTGTCGAGACTCATCTTTTTTTCAAAAATGAAGTAACCGATATGTTCACCAGAGAGACGATTAAGCTCAAAACGAGCTGAGATAACGGCTGTGTTTTCTACTACGTTGAGGGAGTACATCGGCCCTGATTGATAGATTGCATCAAACGGAACGGGCACCGGCTCTTTTTGATGAGTGACCTTTGGCGAACCGTACTCATCCAAGGAAACAGAGGCAAAACTCTCATCAGCATCCAACTGGTACAAGGGGCCGTCCTTGGTTTGGAAAATATAAAGACGGTCAGGCCCATCCGTTTCATTCGGAGACCGATAGTAGAACCCCATTCGGTCAGCGTTCATCTGATCGCGCAATTGAAGGATTGAGGAGTTATCTTGCCATAGAAAATAATTTATATCGATGGAATTATAGATAAAGTAATTGTTAATCGGGTCCTTGGCAAATCCGTCAAAAATTGTTTTCATGCCGTGCAACTCTTCGTTCATCTGTCGAACTGCGCTTTCCAGTGCACGCTCCAGATGTATGCCGTCGGCTGTTTTGTTATGTCGCACACTTACAAACACGGCACCGAGCATCGCCATCACGCTTGACACAAGAACAATCAATATCGAGTAGATAACAATTTTTTTGCGAATACTTCCATGCAAAGGAATTCCTCCGTCATAAATCAGTTTCAAAAACATGATGCGTTTGTATTGCTCTATTTTCGAATCAATAATACATATCTCAAATATAACAACACATAGAAACTTTAGCAGTAGGCTATGCTGAGTCAAACTCGGAGAGTATGATTTGTCAGAAACGACGGTCTGAAGAAGGATGATGCGTATCAGAAGAATATGAATAGGATATTAGTGACTTATTAGATGTAACCTTGCTCAATCAAAAAAACAAGCAACGAGCACAAATTCTTGAGCAAAATTACGATACCCGACATTAATAACGTAATATATACAATAAATAACAAAACAAGCATTTATAACCGCTGTTATAACAAAGTGCCAGATGCAAAAAGAAACATAAAGCTGTCATCGTCTTATGGTACAGTGAAATATATCAGACAAGACTGGTAGAGAAAATTTTTAACAGTAGGTACGAGCGGTTTCGATTCAAAATAAAAACCAATTTTATTCTCGTCTGGTAACAATGACAAAAATAATGAACTGCCTTCTCTTTGAATTCCGCACCAATGCAGTATTGCAAAGAGAAGGCAGCAGGAGGAGGAACATCCCACAGAATTGCGCAGCTTCTATTCGCTTGCAGTAGCTGACAATTCAACGAATATATGTCGCTATTTCTTTAAATCCTTCCATGGTTTTTGTTCTGAAATTTGCAAAAATGTGTTTCACCTCTTTTCTTGCTGAGCATTTGGAAATAATATCGAGTTCGATGAAACAAAGAACACAACGAATAATGTTTGTATGTTTGGGAAATATTTGTCGTTCACCTGCTGCAGAGGCTGTTTTTAGACATATAGTTGAAAATCATAGGGCGCAAGACAGGTATTTGGTCGATTCTTCCGGGACGGCATCCTATCATGTCGGTTCTTTGGCAGATCGGCGAATGAGAGAAGCTGCTCTGTCGCGTGGAATTTCAATACAGCATAAAGGACAACAATTAAAACTTCATCACCTTAAAGAGTTTGATTGGATTTTATGTATGGATAAAGAAAATTTAAGGGATGCACGCTCTCTTTCTTCCGACCCCCTATTACAGTCTAAAATAAAGCTTTTTAGAGATTTTGATCCCGAAGGCTCAGGGGATGTTCCCGATCCGTACTACGGCAAAGAGGACGGCTTTGAGAAGGTGCTGGATATAGTGACCAGATGCGGAGAGGCTTTTTATAAATATCTGGAAAAACAACCTTGAATTTGTTCTGTATCCTAACAATATCAATTGAAAAATAGCCGTTATTACAAATTTAAGTTATATGTTGATATCATGAATAACATTGCAAAAACATATCCGATAAAAACCATGTTGAATTACACGGTAAATAAGAACCTGTATCACGCCGAATATTGTGCCGATAGCAATATGGTTAATCGGCGTTCAGAACAATTAAGACAGGGCAAAGTTTGGAAGAATAGATACCTCTTTTATTATGCAGCAATGGCGGTTCTGCTGTCTTCTTGTTTTTCAATCGACGGTACCAATGAAGCGGTCTACTCAAAGGATAGCGAAGCCTTACCTATAGAAACGCAACCTAGCGATGTTGATACTGATGACAAAGATGCTTCAGCGGGTGATAGCGAAATAGATGAAGAGATAAACAGTGACTCATCATCTGATACTGATATTGGTGCAGATACTGATATTGATGCAGATACTGACACTGATACTGATACCGATACACACTCGACAACCGACGCTGACGCAGATGCCGATGCTGACGCAGATGCAGATGCCGATGCTGACGCCGACGCGGACGCCGACGCAGATGCCGACGCAGATGCCGATGCAGATGCCGATGCCGATACCGATACCGATACCGACTATACCGATCTGCCTCCGTTTTGGGATCCTCCCAAGAATGTTATCTTCTTTATAGGTGACGGAATGGGAAAAGCCCATGTTGCCGCAGCCGGCATATCGGCTTACGGAGCGGCCGGTACTTTGTTGTTTGAAACCTTTTCTGCCCAAGGACAAATGACAACCTATACGTCTAACGCGACAATTCCCGACAGTGCATCGAGCGGAACCTCGCTTGCTACCGGGAAAAAGGTCAATGTCGGCGTGGTTTCTATGGAAATTCCTGGAAACGGCTGGGAGCTATGGTCTGTTCTCGACTTTTACAAAAATCGCCAAAAATCTACCGGTATTGTCACTACATCATATATAACAGATGCAACTCCGGCTGCCTTTGCCGGTCATGCAAGCTCTCGTTCAGAAACATCATTGATTGCTTGGCATTACCTCAATACAGGGCGTCCTGAAATCCTCTTTGGAGGAGGAGTTGATGAAATATCTGAAATTGATGCAACCAAGGCCGGATATTCCTTGATACGTTCGCTCGAAGAATTTGATGCTTTAGTTGACGGAGGGGCAGGGCGAATATGCGGACTTTTCGGTCTTGGAAGATTTTCATATGAGTATAGTGGATTGGGTTCATTACCGCATTTGTTTGAGATGACTGATGCCTCCATAAGAATGCTGTCTAAAAATAGTAACGGATTCTTTTTAATGGTTGAGGGAGGTATGATTGACATGGGTGCACATGCCAATAACCTTCATCTGGTTATCGGTGAAACCTTAGCGCTTGATAGAGCCGTAGCGCAGGCAGTATTGCAGGCGGATCTAGCCGAGACTTTGATTATCGTTACAGCTGATCATGAAACCGGAGGCTTATCTATTGATCCGTCACTCGGCCCAGCCGCTCCGGACACTGCAACATGGACAACTTCCGGTCATACCTCAACAAACGTTCCAATTTATGTTGAGGGCAAAGGAGCAGAGGTATTCGCTGCCTTTATCGATTATTACGGCGGGGTGATTGACAACACGGACATCTATCGCATTCTAACTCTTCCATGGCGTTAAGTTTTATAGCCGATATAATTTAGTTATTATCTGTCGACAAGGGGAGTGTAGTCTTGACGTTTGGTAACGTTTTTATATGCAGGGCGAATTATTCTTCCACCGTTGAGGATTTCTTCTACTCGGTGTGCGCACCAACCGGTGATTCTGGAAATTGCGAAGATAGAGGTAAACAGATCCTCCGGAATATTTAGACAAGAATAAACAAATCCCGAATAGAAATCGACGTTAGCGCTGATCTCTTTTGACTTGCCGGTTATTCTTGCAAAGACTTCAGGAGAAATGCGTTCAACGGTATTGTAGAGAGCCAGTTCATCTGATCTGTTTGCCGCTTCAGCCAAAGAAACCGCTTCATCTTTTAGGAGCTCGGCTCTGGGATCTGAAAGAGTATACACTGCATGCCCCATTCCGTAGATAAGCCCTCTGCAATCAAAGGCCTCTTTTTTCAAGATGCGAGCCAGATAAGCAAACACCTCTTCTTCATCGTTCCAATCTTTCACATTTTCCATGATATTGACCATCATAGAACGTACTCGATTGGATGCTCCGCCGTGTAAAGGCCCTTTTAAAGAACCTATTGCAGCGGCAATTGCCGAATAAGTGTCGGTGCCGCTTGAAGTAACCACATGCGCCGTAAAAGCCGAATTGTTTCCGCCTCCGTGCTCCGCATGAATAACCAGGGCCAAATCCAAAATTTCGGCTTCAATGGCGGTATATTTTTGATCCGATCTGATAAGTCTTAAAAAATTCTCAGCCGTACTGAGGGACGGATCGCATTCATGTATAAACATACTTCTTTTTTCATAATAGCGACGCTTTGCCTGAAGAGCATAAGCCACCATTACAGGAAGTCTTGCGATCAAATCCATACTTTGACTCAATACATTGTCGACTGATGTGTCGTCAGAATTGTTGTCATATGAGTAACATGCAAGCACAGAGCGAGCCAAACTGTTCATAACACTGCTGCTGGGAGCTCTTAGAATAACATCCTCGGTGAATCCTTCGGGCAGAACTCTGGTATGAGCTAAATATTGGGTAAATGCTTCTAGTTCGCTTTCGGAAGGCAAGTACCCGAACAGCAATAGAAAGGCAGTTTCTTCAAAGCCAAATCGTTTGTCTTTCTGAAATCCAGAAACCAGATCTTTGATGTCTATACCTCTGTATTGTAAAGCTCCCAAAACCGGGGTTTTTTCGCCTTCATCTATAATGTAGCCGTGAACTCCGCCGATTTCGGTAAGGCCCACAAGCACTCCAGTTCCGTCAGCGTTGCGAAGCCCTCGTTTAACATTGTAATTTACATACAGGTCTTGAGGAATACGCCTTTCGGATAAGTATTGAGAATACTTGTTGATAAATCCGGGAATAATACTGGTCATAACAATCTCCTGCTTCAAGTCTAAATAAACTGATTCTTAATACCGAAAGCGCTTGCTATATAAACTGTTTTTCGCAAAACCTATATAAAAAGCAGCTAAACGGAAAGAAATTTATTTTCAATAAACATAAACGGTTTGAGTAATACCTTACTCAGATCGACCGAAGGCAAAGTAGCATAAAAAAAATGTAAACGGAAGCAAAATACGTGTAATTTTGTTCGTGTATTAATGTTCTGGTTTTGGGTCCCGGGTTAATCTGATAAGCAAACGGTTCCAGCCCGCCGGGCTTAACGACGCAGTCGTTCATCCTGACCGCGCCCCTCGTGGGCGCGGTTGATTGGAGCAGTGAGATTGCAAGTACAAACTGTTCCCTTTTGGGTTCCGGGTTTATCTGATGTTACAGACTTGCTGTTCTTAGAGCGGACACATAGGTCCGCCCCCATCTAACAGCCGCGCCCACGAGGGGCGCGGTCAGGATGACCCTACGGGTAAGCCCGGAGGGCTTGGTTCTGATTGTTCCCTTTTGGGCTCGGGTTTATCTGATGTTTTACAAATTCATTACTTTGTTCCAGGCAGAAACAAAATCTCGTACGAATTTTTCTTTTGCATCATTTTGTGCGTAGACCTCAGCTAAAGCTCGAAGCTGAGAGTTGGAGCCGAAAATGAGGTCAACACGGGTACCCGTCCATTTCAGTTCGTCGGTTTTGCGATCACGACCTTCAAAAACTTCTCCCGTATTTGATGTCGGTTTCCATGTTGTGCCCATATCCAGCAGATTGACAAAGAAATCGTTGGTCAATTTTCCTGCCTGTTTGGTAAATACACCGTTTTGCGAATTGTTATAGTTTGCGCCCAATACACGTAAACCGCCTATCAATACTGTCATTTCCGGTGCGCTTAGCGTTAGCAGTTGAGCTTTGTCTATCAGCATTTCTTCGGCAGAAACAGAAAAGGTTTGTTTTTGATAATTGCGAAAACCGTCCGCTTCCGGCTCAAGTACGGCAAACGATTTGACGTCTGTTTGTTCTTGGGACGCGTCTGTTCTTCCGGGTGTAAACGGTACATCTATTCCGTGTCCCGCTGCTTTTGCTGCTGCTTCTACCGCTGCGCAGCCTGCCAATACAATCAGGTCTGCCATAGAAACTTTTTTGCCGTTTGATTGTGAGCTGTTGAAGGCTTTTTGAAGGTTTTCTAGAGATGACAGCACTTTAGTTAATTGATCCGGTTGATTGACCTTCCAATCTTTTTGCGGAGCTAATCTTATGCGTGCACCGTTGGAACCGCCGCGTTTGTCTGAACCTCTAAATGTAGAAGCAGAAGCCCAGGCAACAGATACCAGTTCTGATATAGACAATCCGGAAGCTAGTATTTTTGCCTTTAGGTCGGCGATATCTGTTTTGTCGATTAGAGGATGATCAACAGGCGGAATCGGATCTTGCCAAATTAAATCTTCCGCAGGTACTTCGGGGCCCAAATATAAGGATTTTGGACCCATATCTCGGTGGGTCAGTTTGAACCATGCTCTGGCAAAAGCATCGGCAAAAGCTTTTGGATCTTTATGAAAACGACGTGATATGGGCTCGTAAATAGGATCAAATCGTAGAGAAAGGTCGGCGGTGGTCATCATCGGGGCATGTTTTTTCGACGGGTCATGAGCATCCGGAATCATATGTTCCGACTTAACATCCTTGGCTCGCCATTGTTGTGCACCGGCCGGACTTTTTACCAGTTCCCATTCGTAACCGAAGAGCATATCAAAATATCCCATATCCCACTTGGTCGGGTTGGGTTTCCATGCGCCTTCGATGCCGCTCGTCGTGGTATGCACTCCCTTACCTGTGCCGAAACTGTTTTTCCAACCCAAACCTTGTTCTTCGATAGGCGCAGCTTCGGGTTCGGGACCTACCAGTTTCGGATCGCCGGCACCGTGTGCTTTGCCGAAGGTATGTCCTCCGGCCACAAGAGCTACCGTTTCTTCATCATTCATGCCCATGCGAGCGAAAGTGTCGCGAACGTCAAGTCCTGAGGCGACCGGATCGGGATTGCCGTTGGGTCCTTCCGGATTGACATAAATCAACCCCATTTGTACAGCTGCCAGCGGATTCTCTAAATTGCGCTTACCGCTATATCTCTTATCACCAAGCCATTCGGCTTCGGAACCCCAATAAATATCTTCTTCAGGCTGCCATATATCTTCGCGACCTCCTCCGAAACCGAAGGTCTTAAATCCCATTGATTCCAGAGCGACATTGCCTGCGAGAATCATCAGATCGGCCCAAGAAATTTTGTTGCCGTATTTTTGTTTGATAGGCCAAAGCAATCTGCGTGCTTTATCGAGATTCCCATTGTCAGGCCAACTATTGATAGGTGCAAAGCGCTGATTTCCTGTTCCGCCGCCGCCTCGTCCGTCGGCGGTGCGATAGGTTCCTGCACTGTGCCATGCCATTCTTATAAACAGACCGCCGTAATGACCCCAGTCTGCCGGCCACCAGTCTTGAGAGTCGGTCATTAGCGTGGTTAAATCTTTTTTTAAGGCAGTAAAATCGAGTTTTTTAAACTCCTCGGTATAATTGAAATTGCAATCCATAGGATTGGAGGCAGGCGCATGTTGATGTAGGATACCCAAATTGAGTTGATCAGGCCACCAATCACGATTTGAAGTACCTCTTCCGCCGACAACACTACCAACTTTTCCGGTTACAGGACACTTGTTCTGTTCATTCATTATATATACTCCTTAGTTAGGTTTTTCGCTTTTTGAGCAGTATATTAGATTTGTTACATATTGTATTCTGTCAAGGAAAAATCAGACTTTAAAAAATAAGTACATAAAAGCTATAATTTTACATGATAATGGGCGTTGTCGTTAAAATGTTGTAAACTACAAGAAACCTGAGGGAGGTAATCAAAATGAAAATATACAAAACGAGAGCCTTATTGGGCTTAATTGTTATTCTTGGAACAATCCAACTAAGTGCTTGCGGATTGGATCTCGGTCCGAATGTGGATTTTGATTTAGGCATAGAAGAAGGTGAGAACTGTTCGAATGCACCTGAACCTTGGACTGTGTGTGCTCCCGGATTAGCTTGTTCGTCGGTAACCGGAAATTGTGAGACAATAGGAACTCCCGGCACTGCCTCCAAGGGAGATACTTGCTCTGCTACAACCGATTGTTCATTTGGGTTGGCCTGTGCTTTTAACGGAACATGTCTGGAGCAGGGTTCTCCTGGAACTTTTGGGATAGGAGAGCAGTGCGAAGCACCTGATGATTGCCAAGCGTTGCTGGCATGCGAAAACAATGTTTGTACAGGAGTGCAAATACCGTATTGGACAGGTGCGGAGTGTGTTCCTCCCCCGGCTGAAGGCAAAGAAAGCCCCAAAATTTATTTTGAAATTCCGGGCTATGATAAAGACAATCCTAAACGAGCGCCAAAAGAATTTTATCGATTGCCTTTTCCCAACAACATTAGGCTAAAAAACGGGCGAATTGATTTGAGCGGTCATGTTGATCCGGGAGTTGTGATTGAAGAATTGGGAAATCCTGTTCGCGACTATTTTGACGTTGTAGAAGCAGATCTAGACGGATTCGGAACTCAGTCGGCTATCTTCCTTAGGATGAATTATTATCCTGCTAATGATTCATTAGCCATTAACGAAACGGTTTTTCTGCTTGATATAGATCCTGCTTCTTCTGAATACGGAAAGACTCAAAGTATGTCTTATAGAGCTTCTTCTGCACAAGGGCGCTATATCTGTAAAAATTGGATTGCGATATCTCCACGGACAGGTTCACCTTTAAAACCGAACACTACCTACGTTGCAATATTGACAACCGGTATAAAAAGCAAAAGCGGTGAATCATTTAAACCGGACAGTGACTTTGCTCTTATGTTAAAAGATAGTGCTCCTGCTGATGCTGTAGCAAAAGCTGCGTGGACTGCATATGAACCGCTGAGAGAGTTTTTGGCATCTGAACAGCCCGATACTTCTCTTACAGTTAAAGATATTGCTGCAGCAGCGGTCTTTACTACCCATGACCCTACTACAAGAGTTAAAAAAATGCGTGAGGCGGTTAGAAAAGAAGAATCACCGACAGCAGAGGTAGCAAAAACTGACGATTCTGACAGCCTTTTTACAATTGAAACCGGAACATTGTCCATTCCTATGTATCAAAAGGGAACTTTGCCTTTTGCCAAAATAGAGGACGGAGGTGCAATAGAATTTCAATCTAACGGGCTGCCGAAAGTTCAAAAGACTCAAGATGTTAAATATGCGCTCACTGTTCCGAATACGGAGGCACCTGAAGGCGGTTTTCCGATATTTATATATGCTCACGGAACGGACGGCAGCGAGATGTCTTTTGTTAACGAAGAAATTGCAGCAAGGCTGGCTGTAATGGGCGCTGCTGTAATAGGGTTGGAGCAGGTTCAACACGGGGATCGCAGAGAGCTTAATGCATCTCAGCTGGAAGATGACATGTATTCTCCGGAAAATCTGTTTTATAATTTTGCAAATCCTCGCGCGGCTAGGGACAACAATCTTCAGTCAGCGGCTGATTTATTTCAAACTGTTCGCTTTATTGAAAAGCGTGCATCTGAAGAGGGCATTTTTAATCCTGAGCGAATTTATTTTATGGGACACTCTCAGGGTACTCAAGGTTCTTTTATCGGTGCGACTTATGAGCCGGCGATCAAAGGTTTTGTTCTTAGCGGGGCAGGAGGATGTCTAATGGATACCTTGATAGGTAAGAAAAAACCAACGGATATTTCTGTCGGAATGAAAGTAATTTTAATGGATGCTGATGTGCCGCGTCATCATCCGGTCCTAAACCTTATACAAACCGTATTCGACTCGGTTGATCCCGTAAATTTTGCTGACGCTGTCTATATGAAAGATTTAACAGAATTAGATATTTCTCCGCGAAGTGCTTTTATATCTTCGGGAATGAATGACACCTACACACCTGACACCACTCATATGGCCTTGGCTCGCGCCATGAATGCTCCGCAATGGGTTGTGTCAGGAGAACCGTTGGAAGGATTGGGAAGTGTTGAAGAACTGCCTTATTCTCATACATACGGAAAACGTATAACTTCTGTTATAGTTAGATATGAGCCTGCCGAAGGAGAGGACGGCCACTTTGTTATCTTTGATAACGAAGATGCAGTACTCCAATCTGACTACTTTATTGAGACAATGCTGGACGAAGACGTCCCTTACCCGATATTGGAATCTGCGGAAGTTTTGAGACAATAGTCTGATATAAACTTTATAACTTCAAAAAGGTAACAAAGTTGACGACATACTCGGCATTGCGTAACCTGTAATGTGTTTATTTCGCGCCTTCCTAATAGATTTTTAGATGTCGCGCTGATTAAACCGCAAGCGGAGTATGTTATATGCAATATCGAGCCGACTCTCTCTTTCTAATAAATGATCTTAGTGATTTGCAAAAGCAGTCGGAACAAATCGCAACTAAAATTACGGGATTGCTAAATAGGCTGAGCCCTTTGTTAGAAAAGAACTCTTTGAAGGCCGGCTCTATTGTCGGTCTTTTGGATGAAAACAGTCGATTGGCCTCGAGTTTGAAAGTGCGTGCTAATCAGCGAGCTTACATATGGTTTCCTGCTTTTGTTTCGAATGATACTTATGCAAAAATATTAGAGACAATTCCTAATGCCGTTTTCTTTCATGGGGAAAAAGGACTTTGGACTCTTACTACGTATCTCGAAGAGGCCGGATTTATAGATGCAGATGCTCAGGCCGACCCCTTGGCCGAAGACGCTTTTTTAAAGATGAGAGGAGAATATCTGTGTCAAATTGAAGAAGACTTGGATGTTTTTCTGAATCCCGGAGCAGGAGCGCAGCTTACAATTCCTGAGTGTGAGTCTCTGCTCAACAGAATTGTCGGGTCAGCCGGCACCTATGAGTTTGACCTTTTAGCGCAATCAGCAAGTTCTGTTTTGGAAAGCTCTCAAAAGGGTGAGACTATTAACCCGACTGCTCTTATCGAAAGGCTTTCTCAAACTGTCTCTGATGAGAGAAATCTCTATGAGCGGCGTATTCAGGAGTGTCTGCCCACCGAAGTGGAACTTAATGTCAGACATAGAGTTTTGGCTGTTTCAGATGACCCGATAATTTCAAAGCAACTACAATTCGCGCTTAGCCACAGTCGAATGCATACAACTATTGTAAGTGAGCCTGAAAACACGTTGTCCAATCTCGAAGAAATTCAACCGGACATTTTAGTTTTGCAGCAACGTCTAAAACACTTTGACGGATTTGATATTGCCGCTCATGTTAGAACCGAAGAAAAATTTCAAGCTTTGCCTGTTTTGGCTTTATTGGATGAATCAACCGAAAACGCAATTACCAGAGCTGTTCGAGGGCAGGTAGATACCTGGCTTACTATTCCGTTTTCCGCTTCAAACGTTGCTCTAACGGTACTGAATCTGCTTCATCGAGTGGATGTAGCTCGTCGTTTGGGCGGTCGTGATTCTTTAACCGGGCTTTATACCAAAGAGTCTATGCTCGACAGACTAAAAACGGAAATACTTAGAACCAGCCGAAGCGGACAACAGATAGGCGTTGTTTTAATTCACCTAAAAAACACCGAATCTCCAAGAAAAGATTTTGTAGAATTGCTGAATACTGCGCAGAAAGTATTTAGACGCTCGGATCTCTTGGCCCGATATAACGAAACTACATTAGCTGCCGTGCTTCCGGGTATAGACGCACGAGGAATTATAGCTATTTTTAACAGACTAAGACATCTTCTTGATGAGAGACTCAGCTATGAAACAGCGGCCGCTCTTTCTGACGGACCTGTTGCTGCAGAATCGCTGCTTGCAGATGTGGAGGTTCGTCTAACACGTGTACTCAAAGGCTCAGATGAGCCTGCCATCGGAATATATGCTCCTGTCGAAGAGGTTATCAAAGGGCAGAGAACGGCACCGCAAATACTTATTGCAGATGCAGATGACGCAATTGTTAATGTGCTTAAGTTTTTCTGTGCTCGTGAAGGATTTGAGCCTATTGTCATACAAAACGGCACAGACGTTCTAGACTATCTTGAGAAGGAGAATGAAACAGATTCTCTGCCGGATTTAGTGGTGCTTGAATCGTTTCTTCCCGGAGCGGACGGTTTTCAAATATTGGAAAAAATACAATCAGATTTTGGAGGGAGGCCTGCGGCAATCATGATGGGAGTGCGTCCAAGTGAAGAAAGAATAGCAAGAGCTTTTAGCTTGGGTGTTATAGATTTTGCAATCAAGCCGTTTAAAATACCGGAGATTGTTGCGCGCATCAGGAACGCTCTGTCTCGCGCCGGTATTTCGTAAGTAATAGTCGATTATGAATGAGTCTTTTCTCGAACTCTGGAAAGAACCTCTCTACAGGATAATCCTGCAGATAACTATTGTCGAAATTATTATTCTTTCACTTATCATGGTGGGAATTGTTATTGTTCGCCGAATTAGAATTTTGCAGGACGAGAGGGGAGAGTATTATGCAAAATCGCTAGTAGAACCGCTGATGGCATATTTGGCGTCAGACCTCACAATAGAAGAATATTTAGAAAAAACAAAGATTGTTCCCTATAAACGAGCGGCCCTAGAACTTGAAAAATATTCTCTAATTCTTGACGGAGATTCGCTTGTTAAACTGAGGGAATTGTATGAAAAGCTTCGGTTGAGAGATCTGGGAATAAAACTTTGCTCGTCTCTTTTATGGTGGCGAAGGCTTGAGGGAGCACGTCTACTTGGCGCAGCCGGAGGTGAAAAGACTGTTGAAGCATTAATGCGCGCCATTAATGACAAATATCCTGCTGTCAGACTTGCGGCTGTTAGAGCACTTGGGCAAATCAGAAGAGAAGAAACTATTGAACCGCTTCTTGTTTTGTTAAATAAATCAGAGCCGATGGCCAGAAGACAAATTGCTCAGGCGCTGATATCCTTCGGATCTGATATACATCCGTATTTAAAGAACCTACTAATTAAAGGCTTAACAGAAGGCACGGATTCTCATTTTTTGGTAACAGTAATTGAGATTCTTGCGATTACAGGAGCAACAGGTTCAGACAAAGAAATTACGGCAGCACTGCATTCAAAAAACGTTGAGCTTCAGATTGCAGCTTTTAAAGCAGCTGCAATGCTTCAAATGCTGCTTCCTTCAGATATAATTACAAAAGGTCTTAAAGATGAAAATTGGGCGGTCAGGGCACAAGCAGCTAATGCCGCAGGAAAAATTCGAAATAGAGACATCTTGTCAGCTCTTTGCGTTTGCATGACAGACAGTTCATGGTGGGTTCGCAGCAACGCGGGTATGGCAATTTTGAGTTACGGTCCCGAAGGAATACGGAATTTGAAGAGTATTGCTGAGACAAGTAAGGACAGGTTTGCACGCGATATGGCAATGAAGATTCTTACAAGCGATCCGTTGTATCAGGTAGTAGACCATGGAGACATACAGCCCAAAGGTATTTTAATACAGGATTAAGGGTAACAAAGTGGAGAACGTTGTTTTAATAGTAGACTGGCTTTTTTTGATGTTCTATTTTGCCCTTAATGCATCATATTCCATGTTACTTTTCTTTTCCCTTATAGATGTTTATCTGCGAAATCGAAGAAGAATTGAAGTTGAATTAGATCACAGCCTTGAAAGTTATTATACCATTCCTGTATCCATTATCGCTCCGGCCTATAACGAGGAATATACTATTGTTTCATCAGTAAGATCTCTTCTTGCCCTTAGATATTCAGAATTTGAGGTTTTGGTTGTTAATGACGGTTCAAAAGATGACACAATAGGGGTAATGAAAAAGGCTTTTGATCTCTATCCGGTTCATTCTATTTTTCAAAAACAAATCGAATCAAAGCCGATTAGAGCTATCTACAGATCTCGTATCGAACCCAGACTTGTATTTGTTGACAAAGAAAACGGCGGAAAAGCCGATGCTTTAAACTGCGGAATAAATGTTTCAAAATATCCTCTGTTTTGCGCTATTGATGCGGACACTCTAATTCTGCCCAATGCACTTTTAAAAGTTGCTATTCCGTTTATGGAAGATCCGGCAAGAACCGTGGCCAGCGGGGGAACCATTAGAGTTGCAAACGGCTGCAAAATTCGAGCCGGTGAAATAGAAAAAATCGGTTTTCCAAAAAATCCGATTGCAGCGTTTCAGGTTGTGGAATATTTGCGTGCGTTTTTGTTCGGACGAATAGGTTGGAACATTTTGGGCGGAACTCTGATTATTTCAGGTGCATTCGGACTGTTTAGCAAGAGAGTGGCGGTTGAGGTCGGCGGCTATGAACACGCTACAGTGGGCGAAGACATGGAGTTGGTTGTTCGAATGCATAGATATTTAAGAGCAAAAAAACGTCCCTATCGCATAGTTTTTGTCTGGGATGCTGCATGCTACACGGAGGTTCCCGAAGACTTGGGTGTGCTAGGACGACAAAGAAACAGATGGCAACGCGGCTTAATAGATACCATGTCCCGCCACAAAAGAATGCTTTTCAATCCCTTCTATGGAGTGGTGGGTATGATTGCCTATCCGTTTTTTGCAGTATTTGAAATGCTGGGGCCTATTGTTGAAATTACAGGAATTATTTTTGTCGTTTTTTCATATATTATCGGGGTTGCCGATGTTCTTTTTCTTGTTCTCTATATCAATGTTGCTGTCTTGTTTGGAATAATGCTCAGCATTTCAGCCGTATTTTTAGAAGAAATTTCATTTAAAGCATATCCTCGTTGGAAGGATATAGGTAAAATGTGTTTGTACGGAGTTTTGGAGAATCTAGGTTACAGACAGCTTACTCTAGTTTGGCGTATTAAGGGAATAGTAGCATATTATAAAGGCTCCAAACAGTGGGGGGCCATGACTCGCAAAGGATTCGGCGACAAGCGATGAAGCTTAAGCCCATGACAGTTACTCTTTTGGTGATTGTGCTTTTTACTTCTCCGATATGGATATCTCACCTGGTTTGGAGATTGAGACCGATTCTTTCTCTTAACTTGTTGGTTGTAAACTACACCGTTCCCGACGATACTTTTCGCAACCATAAAGGATTGTTTTGGCTGCTCAATCATAGACGGATTTTAGGACCTCATCAGAGCGGAATATGGAGAACTGAAAAAGACTATGTAGGTTTTGATCCTTCAAACACAGGCAGCGCCGTTAGATTAAGTCAAATAAATATCGATCAATACAAATGGCTGTATATTATTAACGCTTACGGCGTATACAGCCAAGATCTTGAAAAAGAAAAAATGTTTGACAGTTTTCAGGCGGACATTCACGGAATGCTCTTTGGGGGGTTGTCTATTGACGATGCTATCGAGGTTTCTTCTTTTGTTGAACGCGGAGGAAGTATTATTTTGGAGTTCAACAGTCTTACCGGTTCAACCGAACACAGCGCGCGCAAAATTATTGAACCGATAGCAAATGTTAAATGGTCCGGATGGTCCGGGCGATTCATGGAGCAATTGTCAGAGGCTGTTGACTTTTTTCCATGGTTTAAAGAAGTCTATAAAATAAACTATCCCAAAGCGTCTTTGCCATCTGGCCCCGGAATGATCTTTGTTAACGAAAATCAACGTATGCTGGTTCTAAAAGGTCAACCTTTTGAACAAAGTGCTCCTTTTTTAACTCTAACACCTTCCGGAAATAGATGGTTTAAAGGTCCTGTCGGTTTTCCGCCATATTATGACTGGTTTTCTATCGTTGAACCGCAGAAAGGGGCAGAGGTTTTGGCGGAGATTGTTATGCCCTATCCGGCTGATTGGTCCGAACAGCTAAAGAATGCAGGATTGCCGCTTACCGTGCCGTTGTTGACAAGGACAACAATAAACAAAAGTAATAGAATATTTTTAGCGGCAAATATATGTGTTGCTGACGATTTTCCGCCTAGACATGAGCTGGCCGGATTGGAAAAACTTTCAGCGGTTCTTCACAGAAGAAAGGATAGACTCGACCCCGGTCCGACTTATTGGCAATTTTTTGTTCCTGTTATGGGAAAAATTTTGTCAAATGCAGCACAGAAAAGCAAAGGAGCTGAACTAAATGTCAAATGAGCTGCTGCATGCATATTTATCTATACATGTATGGTTGCTAGTTTCTGTTATATGCGGAACGGTTAGGGCTCAAGAGACTTCGGATATTGCTGCGCTTGAAGCCCAAACCGAGTTGGAACCTGATAATGTTGATGTTAGATTACGCTTGGCCTTTGTCTTGCTTTGGAATGATAATCTGGATCAGGCCGAAAAACATGCAAAAATTGTTGTGCAGAAAACACCGGAATATCTTGATGCTCATATGTTATTGAGCCGAATAGCCTTGAGAAGAGAACAGTACGATAAGGCTATGAAGCACGTCGATGATGTCTTAAAACTTGAACCCGAAAATCGTGATGCGTTGTTATTAAAGTTGGATGTGCTCACTTGGAGCGGCAATCTGGACGAAGCTGAGAGGCATCTCAAATTTTTGCTGAACTTCCTTATCAATACTTCTGATCTTTACTATCGATATGCTCAACTCAGTCTTGAAAAAAGGCGAGTTTTGTCAGCTTATCGCTATGCAAAGAAAACATTAAAAGAAGAGCCGCAGCACGAACCGGCAGCTGAGATCATAGAATCAACCAAGCGAGCGTCACTATATGTAACACATGAATTTGAATATTATGGATTTCAAGCAGAAGAAGCATCAAAAGACAGATTCGGTTACGGATTGCATATGTCGGGTGAAGCCTTTCCCCGAGCACTGTACAGTGCTACGCTGAGCGATACTGTCAGATACAGGTATCAAACAGTCAATAATCAAATTGGGCTGTCGTTGAAAGCTCGCCCGACAAAATTTATGGAAGTGTCATTGGGAGGCATGATAGGGGCACCGGCGGTGGTAATCCCCAAAGGAACTGTTTTAATAGGCGCACAAATAGAAATGCAGAAATATCTGGATGCATCAATTAACTACGGTCTCAGCATTCTCACCTGGCCGAAAGACTCTCCTGCTTTATCACACAGACCCTCTTTTGCACTGGGAATTCGCGCCCATGAAAAGATACGTTTGGGAGCGGGATATTCTCTGACTGTTTTGAGTTATTGTGACAAGTCAAAGGACGTATCTCACGGCGCACATTTTGACCTAACTTGGATAGGCAAGCTGCACGATGCAGTATTCTTCTATAGTTGGGGACAAGAAAAAGATCCGTATTTAGCGGGAAATATAGAAAACGCAACCTGCGAACAAATCGCTCAAGCAAGTGAAACCTTGCCTGACGGAGGACTTTCTGCATTTCGTCTAATAGAGTTACAGGTTCACACAGTGGGTTTTAATCTAACCTTTCATGTTACCCAAAAACTCTCTCTCAGAGGGGGATATCGCTTTGAATATCGCCTTTCCGATACAAGCAATATTTCGGTGCCCGCGCACATGGCCAACCTAGGGTTCGTGTCGCATTTCTAGTAACGGCTCAATTAATTACGCGCGATGTAACATTGCAATTAATGTCAGGTTACACCTTATTTTCAACAAAACATTGTTATCTCCCCAAGAGATGGAGAATAGAGTTGCCTCGATTATGATGCACAGGTCGTTGAAGCCGGTTACTATCACCGGAGCGGGAACGTCTTCTTTGTTCAAGCGAGCGGACAGATTTTGATTCTTCATCAGCTCGGCCATGACCTCTTCTTCATTAAGGTGCGAGTTCCCGGATTCATCCAATAGAACTTCGGAGCGGCAGACTTTTCCCATAAAAATGTGTCTCCACTAAACAAGGCAGACGACAGCAATAGTTAGGCCGCCCTATTGTCCGTTTTCTTCAGAAACAACGGTATCGATATTACGGATTTGACAATAAAAACTCAAAGTTGTGATTGAAGCACCCCAGCTATCAAAAGTCGGAGGATCGGTTTCGACAAGTGTTTGATCGCTCCAAAAATATTCGAAAATGTAGCCTTGTGCCCCGGCCTCTGTTTTGTTATGTACTCGGGATCCAAACGAAAAAAAGGTGCCTGTGTCCGGCAAAGCTTGAAGATTTTCATTGGGCACAAAATTGTACAAACCGCTGAATTTTTTAGAAGGGTTCTCTCCAAAACCTACACTAGAGGACAAAGGGCGGTCCACAATTCTCGCAACTCCTTTGAGAGTTTCCGAAAAGAAACCGTCCGTAGACTCCAGTGTGAGAACTGTAGGTATCACCAGTTGAGAAGAGCATGAGAGATCAAAATCTGTATCACCGACTCTTACACTGTGCTCGAATATGATGTCCCCGCCTTCATAGGATTGTGTAACTGTAATCTTGTTAGGTTTTTCATCAGGATACAATACGCCGACACTAGGCAAATCGCCCCACTCTAGATCATCACACTGCCAAGTACCCCATAGCATATCTATTACATCTTGAGCTGAATAGCCCAGTGGAGTAATGTCTTCTACGGCAAAAAGCTCTCTAGTAACTTCACATCGATCCCCCTCGATTGATTCTTCATCGGTTGATCCGGCATCAGTTTCCAAATGGGAACTTGAACAGCATGTTAAGAATAAAGCCGAATAGAAGTAAACTGTAGAAAAAAACGAAATCTCTCTTTTAGCTAATTTAAGGTGTCTCATCATTTACTCCTTGTCCCAATTGTCGAACAAAAGCTTGCCCGATTTTGATAGACAGGCCGACAGTAGAGGCGAAAAGTTACTTTTTTGTTTTGTATCATTTTTCTTCTTTCCTAAACTTAGAAATCAAACGGCAAACAACTTGTCTTTCCATTCTTTCGTTAAATATGGTGTGTTATCTATCACAAAAATCA
>CAYWLQ010000092.1:0-4004 GCA_964458775.1 uncultured Myxococcales bacterium
ATTGGGTTTGACCGTCCCCGCACAATCCGCAAGCAACTCCGCCTAAACCTTCATCTGTTGCTCCGTCACAATTGTCATCCAACTTGTTACAAAGCTCCGCTGTAGGAAGCCGCATATTTTGACAAGCCCCCCAGTCGGAGTCTTCACATACCTGAAATCCTTCGGCGCATATGCCGTAAAGCATTCCGTCTAAACAATCGTTGTAGAGATCCTCATCATAATCAAAGTCAGTACAATCCATACAAGCCCGAGGCGGAAGGTCTTCGTCCGTTTCGCCGTCACAATCGTCATCAATTCCGTTACAGTCTTCTGCAACGGGAACACGAGTAGCAATACAATTTTCACCGTCAAGACCTGAGCAGCACCTTACAAATCCGTTTAGGCAATACTCCTGGCCGTCTCCGCAAGCACCGCAAGATGATCCTGCAAAATCTTCATCTGTCTCACCGTCACAATCATCATCTTGACCGTTACAGGGGTCGCTGCCCAAAGGAATTTGCTGATCAGCGCAATAGTCTTCTTCCCATACGCCGCTGTTTTCACTTCCCCATAAACCCGCTTGGCAGGTCTGAAATCCGGGAGTGCATATGCCCACACCCATATTATCTGCATAAGCCGGATCATAACAGGTTCGAGGAGGTACGCCTTCGTCCGTTTGTCCGTTACAGTTATTGTCGACATTGTCACAAACCTCAGCGCTGGGTGAAGTAACGGAAGTACAAGTTGTTCCGTCAAAGCTTGCACAACACTGCATTTGCCCGCTAACACAATACAAATTACCGTCTCCGCAAGGACCGCAAGAATCGCCGGTAATACCTTCGTCCGTTAATCCGTCACAGTCATCATCAAGTCCGTTGCAGATCTCTGTCGAAGGTTCAATACTGCCGGCACATTGATAACCCTGCCCCGGAAAACAAAGCATTGAGCCCTGCTTGCATCGTCCCTCAGAAGGATCAACACAATATTCCTGCCCCGGAACTGAAGAATCACAACCGCCGCAAGCTCCAAGACTAGGCCAGGAATCCAAACCGTCAGGAATTTCGTCGGTCTGTCCGTCGCAGTTGTTATCAACACCGTCACAAGCACACTCCGACGGCCTGTCACACATATTCTGTTCATCATTACGAACAGCACAAGAACCGGTATTGTCAGCTCCGTCTGTCCAGGTATTGCAATAAAGGGTAAAACCCTCGTCAGTTAAGCCGTTACAATTGTCATCCATTCCGTTACAAACCTCAACCAACAAAGAAGAACTAATAATTTCATACAAAACACCGGAAAGCTCAGCCTGACTGGTAGCAGTTTTAGCATTAGGACCCGTACCGCCGTTGACCGCTATTTGATTGAGAACAGCCATATTCCCTGAAAAGGCAAAACCGATTGGCCAGATGTCAATATTCTTTACAGCAGGAGGCTCTTCCGAATCGTATACGTATTCGATTGTATGGAGAGATTGGGAGGCTGCATTGGTATCTGCGGGACCGAAAACAAGTGGATCTGTAGAAATAATTTCACCACACGTATCTTCTCCATCTGTAAGAAGAATCACTGCATATGGTCTGCATTGGGCAGTCATGGAGTTGCTATCCCAGTCATTTTGGAATACATGTTCCAGATAACCCTTTGCAGCTAACATCGAATCAGCAAGCGGAGTTCCCTGTGAAGCACGCAGTTCCTGTTCATAACCGAACCCCAATCCTGCCTCCGCCCTTGACCACCCTTCAGGAACAAGGTCAGGCTCCCTTGAACCATCATCCAAAAACTCATGATGGTCCATCCACATCATAAGAGGACCGCGATTGTCAGGCATTGGTTCGCTTGGAAACTCAACACACAGCCATTCATGTGCAGAACTGGGAACATCTGGATCGTACTCGGCGAAAGGTAAATATACTCGCCCATATCTATCATCAGCTGGTGTACAACCAGAATCCTCATATCTCAAATAGTCATTTGAACCTGAAACTTGATTTCCAACATACCATGCTTTCCTGAAATAATCACTTCTTTCATCTCCCCATGGCATGTATCTCTGAGCAAATTTCATCAGAGCAAAATCAATATCGCCGGTGGCGAAAATCATTTGGCGCATAGCTTCTTTTGCAACGTACATTCTGCTGTTGCCTCCGCCGGGACAGCAACTTCTGGTATCCCACGGATCCCAGCTTCCATCACCACTGGTATTGCCGCCTGAATCCACATAAAACAGCATACTTCCGGAGGTATCTACTATCAGAAGAATCCTGGGTTTAATCTGATCTTGTGCGACGACCTTTTGGGGAAAGATAAGGGCAGTCATCAATAAGGCAAATGACCCCAAAACGCACAGATATTTTACGCCGAAAACCTTTTTTGACATTTCGATTCCTCCTGGAACAGCACTCTTGTTGACCAAGTTTTCCCACCCCGCTGTATTGACCGCCCTGCGCAACATCTTTTAATTTAAGCACCCCTAGGATTGTTGCGACTTTATATTTGTACAATAATACTGTAATCAAATAAGCGAAAAGATAGAATAAACCGGTTGTTTTGAGGTCATATTTGTCTTTCCATTGATATTGTTTCTGCGAATTCTACACACAGTATTCGCGCTGAACAAATTGACAAACAAATACGGCATCTTACACGCTGAACATTTGTTTTATTCTTTTTTCTTATTTGATTCTCCACAACGCTATATTTTCGGCAGACTTCAAAAAAAATTTATGGGTCGAACGCAACTTCAAAATTTATTTTTGAAAACGATTTTACAAAACTGCTCAAAAAGCATTCTTGAAATGAAAAAAATGCAGCAATCAGCTTACGATGTCGGATGATGAGGGGACATTTCGACAGATTCTAAATGAATTTTTTTTCTATCCGCTATACCCAAACCCATTTGCTCGGCCAACTGCAAAAATTTGGGCGGACGTCCTACATCTGCCAGGGTGCGCATACCCTTTTCAACTCTAAGATTTTCAATCAGCTCGTACGCTATTGAATCCATGGCCACAGGATCACATGTCGCATATATGCACTCATGCAACGCATGCGACGAACCCGTAAATTTGGGACCGCCGTCATACATAATTCTCGATCCGTCTATTATGTGCAACCTAACCCTGCTTCTGATTTCGTCATGTGCATATAAATGCGCCATGGATTCGTTGACAGTACTGTGATTTAAATGAGGTTTTTCAACAACTCCAAAAGTCATGTTTTTCATAGTGCAAGTAACACCTGAAAGATCATGATCTTTTATAGGGGGAATATTTATTACAGCAGTGCTCCACAAATAGTAATCAGAAAACCTGGCCTTGGCAGGACCGGCCTCAACCAGTGTCTTGTGATAGCTTCCGTCTTTGTGAGCCAAAATTCGCATTTTAGAAGATGATGTCTGCTGATCGAAACGTCCGCCCATCATGTTGCTTGCAAACATATCGAGAATAATAATGTTATTGTCTTTAACCCCTGCGTCTCTTATCGCGTCGGCAACCGCAAAAACAATTTCCTTCATCGAAGACATCATGCGAGTACCCAAGCAGTTAATCTTGATCAAAACTCGATCTTCGGGACTGACAAAATTTAACCAAGCTCTTCCCGGATCCGTTTCTCCCGCCAACAACTGCACTGCTTTGTCCACCATCAAGCGAGAAGCATCCGGGTCGGGAAACAAACCGCTTCGCATTCCAGCTTTATGCACCCTAACCACACGGCCGGGAACTGCAGAATGGGGCGGTAAATAAAAAGCATCATTGGTTGTTGAAGAGGCGATACTAGGAAAAAGACCCAAGGCTCCGCCCCCGAACATAGCCCCGCCGGTCGCCAAATATTTGAGCGCCCTGCGCCTATCCATTCCTCTTTTTTCGTCTCTGTTCTCAGCCATAATGCTCCCTCCGTCTCTTACCGAAGTATATTTAACAGCGAAATTGAAAAACACCAATCAATTCTGTCTCGTCTTATTGGTCTATTGTTCTTATATGCTTGCCTCTCTAACAACCGCGCCCACGAGGGGCAATCGCCCT
>CAYWLQ010000092.1:4104-22776 GCA_964458775.1 uncultured Myxococcales bacterium
GGATAGCACAGGATCAACTGGTAATAGCCGGCTATCAACCGCGCCCACGAGGGGCAATCGCCCTGGATAGCACAGGATCAACTGGTAATAGCCGGCTATCAACCGCGCCCACGAGGGGCGCGGTCATATGCTACAAACATAAAGAACCATCTTATACTAACAACCGCGCCCACGAGGGGCGCGGTCAGGATGAACGACTACGTCGTTAAGCCCGGCGGGCTTGGGACTTCTTGTCTTTTTAATCTACTAATGTGAACATCGATACTATTAAGACATGTATAACTAATAAAACTAAATAACCTTATATATAGTACAAGTCTATATTGACATGCCTAACAGACTTATATCATATATCTGTAACCAAGATACTCATCACGAAACAGCTCAACTGGAACCCAAATGGAAACCGACAGAACCAAGCCCTCCGGGCTTACCCGAAGGGTCATCCTGACCGCGCCCCTCGTGGGCGCGGCCGTTAGTTCAGCCGGACTGACTCGTCTGTTAATCCTGACCGCGCCCCTCGTGGGCGCGGCCGTTAGTTCAGACGGACTGACTCATCTGTTAATACTCCTACCATCCTGACCGCTCACCTCATATCGACAATTCTCACATCTAGGTCTAATTGGCATGGCAAAAGAAGAATAAATGGTTTAGATTACTAGAATAAACTTCAGACAAGTTAAATGCCTAATTATGCATTGCAGTTTAAAATAAAATGAAAACAAGAAGCAAAATGACTACATCCTATTTACCAAGAATAACCTGCATTGCGCTTATTACATTTTTTTCTGCATTTGCTGATGCCAAAAATATTAAAGTCGGTGTCTATGAAAACAGTCCCAAGGTATTTGTTAACGCCAAAGGTAAACCGGACGGAATTTTTATTGATATTTTGGAAGCTATTGCCGCCAAGGAAAACTGGGAAATAACCTATATGTTCGGCTCTTGGCACGAAGGTCTGGAAAAGCTTGAGCGCGGTGAAATAGATCTAATGCCCGATGTAGCCTTTACCGCCGAAAGGGACCGTCTATTCTCTTTTCACAACGAATCTGTACTTTCAAGCTGGAATCAGGTTTATGCAAAACGCGGCACCGCAATTCATTCTCTGTTAGATCTTAACGGACTGCGAGTCGCCCTACTCAAAGGTTCAATGCAGGAAGATCAATTTGCAGGAATGGTCAAAGGCTTCGGCATATCTGTGATACCGGTTCCGATGTCCGACTATAAAGAGGCTTTTCAGGCGGTTTTGGACGACAAAGCTGATGCAGCAGTCGCTAATCGATATTACGGAACACTCCACGCCCCCCAAATGGGCTTGGCAGATACCGCAATAGTTTTTAGTCCTTCCCAGCTTTATTTCGCTGCACACAAAAACAAAAATTTAGACCTTTTGTCTGCAATTGACACAAATCTAAAGCGTTTTAAAAATGACCCAAGCTCGCCCTATTTTGACTCATTAAGACGCTGGTCCGCCCATGATGCCCCCCCCGCTTGGCCTCCTTGGTTTAAATGGGCCTTTGCAGCGGGTGTTCTAACTCTGCTTTTTGCTTTGCTATGGATCATTACTCTTAGGCGAACCACAAAAAAACTGCGCGAAGCTGATGAACATCAACGTCACTTATTGTCAGAATTAGAAAAAGCCAAAGAAACTGCGGAAAAAGCTGACCATATGAAATCGGCCTTTCTCGCAACCATGTCCCACGAGCTTCGCACTCCTCTAAACTCTATAATCGGATTTTCAGGAATAATGCTTCAAGGTCTGGCCGGTCCTTTAAACGAAGAACAAGCCAAGCAGTTGGGAATGGTCTCAAGCAGTGCAGATCATCTTTTAGCTCTCATAAACGATGTGCTGGATTTGTCCAAAATAGAAGCAGGTCAATTACAATTGGAGATAGACACCTTTAATCTTGCCGATTCCATTAAACAAACAGTTACAATTGTTCGCCCTCTGGCAGAGAAAAAAGGTCTTGAGCTTAATACAAATGTTTTACCCGAAATAAATGAAATAGCCGGTGATAAACGCAGAGTTGAACAAGTATTATTGAATCTTCTTTCCAATGCAGTAAAATTTACAGAACAGGGACAGGTCAGTGTAGAAGCGTTTCTAAAAGACCAAAAAGTAATCGTCCTGGTTAAAGATACCGGATTGGGAATAAAGGAAGAAGATATGGATCGTCTTTTTAAACCGTTTTCTCAAGTTGATTCAGGAATCAACAAAAGACACGAAGGCACGGGTCTTGGATTGTCAATCTCCAAAAAGCTTCTGGAACTGCTTGACGGCAGAATTTGGGCTGAGAGCGTTTTGGGCCAAGGAAGCACCTTTGGTTTTGAGTTGCCCGCACCTACAAAGGAAAAAGAATGAAGTATTCTATTCTTTATATCGAAGATAATGAACAAAATTTTTATCTTGTAAATTTTATACTAACCGCAAGAGGAGACAAGTTAACCTGGGCAAAGGACGGCAAAGCCGGCATTGAAGCAGCAACAAACAATAAATTTGATTTAATTCTTTTGGATATTCAATTGCCTATTATGGACGGATATACCGTGGCCAGGTCACTCAGAGAAATTCCGGAGCTTAAAAAAATCCCTATCGTAGCACTAACATCCTATGCAATGCTCAACGATCGTGAAAAAGCCATGCAGGCAGGATGCAGCGGTTACATAGAAAAACCGATTAATCCTAGAATATTTGCATCTCAGATCGAAGAATTTCTTGTTTTTACCATAAAAAAAGACGGTGCACCATGACCGCAATTCTAATTGCAGATGATGTCAGCGAAAACAGATATATGCTGTTGTCTCTATTAAAAGGATACGGATATGAAGTTGTTTCGGCTTCTGACGGAGAAGAAGCCCTCAACATTGCTCTCAATTCGCCGCCGGATCTGATTATCACCGATATTCTTATGCCGGTAATGGACGGTTTTGAATTGTGCCGAAAATGGAAACAAAACGATATACTAAAAGACATTCCGTTCATTGTATACACAGCAACCTACACAGATCCCAAAGACGAACGATTAGCTCTCAGCATAGGTGCTGATCGATTTGTAATAAAGCCGCAAAAGATAGAAACTCTAATAAAAACTGTAAAAGAGGTCCTTGCTGAAGCAACACCGACAAAATCCTCAAAGCACCCGATAACAGAAAGCGATGAAATCGATTATCTTAACCGTCACAATGAAGCTCTGTTTCGCAAACTGGAAAAGAAAGTTGCTCAGCTTAAAGAAGAAATCCAAGAGCGATACCGAATAGAAAAAGAACTGCAAGAAAGCACAGCTATGCTCCGAATCGCCGGAAAAATGATCAAGCTCGGGGCTTGGAGCGTAAACCTTGAAAACAATACAGTTCATTGGTCAGAAAACGTTTCCGCTATTCACGAAGTAGAACCCGGATATTGTCCCACTGTAGAAGAAGGAATAGCCTTTTATGCTCCAATATGGAGAGACAAAATAGCTGAACTGTTCTATGCCTGTGCACAAAACGGCACTCCATACGATGAAGAAATGCAAATTATTACCGCCAAAGGAAAGCTGGTTTGGGTTCGAACTGCCGGAGAAGCTATAAGAGACGAATCCGGAAAGATCGTAAAAGTGCAAGGTGCATTTCAGGATATTACAAATCGCAAAAAAGAAGAAGAAGAGCGACAATGCCTTCAAAAACAGCTATTGGAATCGCAAAAGCTTGAATCCATAGGACGTTTGGCAGGCGGGGTAGCTCACGATTTCAACAATATGTTGTCTGTAATCATCAACTATGCCGATTTTGCATTACAAATGACAAAAGACCAAGACGTTCTTAACTCATATATCGATGAAATAAAAAAGGCGGGAGTAAAAGCAGCAACTTTAACTCATCAACTGTTGGCGTTCAGTCGCAAACAAATAGTAGAACCCAAGATAATCAACCTAAATGAATCAGTAAGCGACATGCAAAACATGCTGCGGCGCCTGCTAGGCGAGCACATAGAAATCTCTGTTCAATTGCAAGAAAATCTGGGAACTGTAAGGTTCGACCCGGGACAGATTGACCAAGTATTAGTAAATTTGGCTGTTAACTCAAGAGATGCAATGCCCGAAGGAGGACGGCTGGTAATTGAAACCCAAAATGTTGTTCTCGATGAATACTATGTAGATCAACACGCCGAGACAACTCCCGGAAATTATGTAATGCTTGCAGTAACCGACTCAGGTTGCGGAATTTCTCCTTCTGATAAAGAAAAAATATTTGAGCCTTTCTTCTCAACAAAAGCAAAGGGAAAAGGAACCGGTCTGGGTTTGTCTATTGTTTACGGAATTGTAAAACAATGCGGCGGAAATATTTTTGTATATAGTGAACCGGGTTGCGGCACTGCCTTTAAAATATATTTGCCGAGAATAGATGACTTTCCTGAAAGCGCAAATAAATATCGTCGTTCATCAATACCTGTCGGCGGAGGTGAAACAATTCTCGTAGTAGAAGATGAGGATGCAGTTCGCACGATAACAGAACGAATGCTTCTGGCTGCCGGTTATAATGTTTATTCATTTTCAAGCGGCAAAGAGGCCTTATCGTTTTGTGAAAGCGCAAAATGTAAGTTTGATCTTCTTCTGACAGACGTGGTTATGCCTAAGATGAGCGGACGCGATTTGGCTGAATGTGTAGTTGAGCTTTGTCCGGCCATAAAGGTTCTGTACATGTCGGGATACACTGACAACGCCATCGTAAACAACGGTGTACTGACCCCTGGAACCTGCTTTATATCTAAACCGTTCTCGTTGCATAATTTGCAAAGAAAGTTGAGAGATGTACTTAATACATAGAAGCAGATCAGTCTACCATTCTATTATGGCTGTTAAGCGGAGATAAACTCCGCATCTACATTTGCTGTTTATTCTATTGCTGTTTATTCTATTATTACTGTTAAGCAGTTTTTTATACTGTTCGGGAAAAGGATTTGCCTTCTTTTTTTTGTTTTGAGTACAGATCGAATACCAGTCCGACATGTCGTACAAAAAGCCGTCCCTGAGAGGTAATTTGTATTTTGTCCTTTGTAAGATTTACCAATCCGTCTGCTTCGAGCTGTTGCAGCCTTTCTATTTCGTTTCGAAAATATTCTGAAAAGACAATACCGAACAATTCTTCGACGCTGCTGACAGTTAGAGTTAGATTGCACATAAGCTCGGTTATCACATGTCGTCTGATATGATCTTCTACAGTCAATCGCTTTCCGCGATAGGTTCCTAATCTTTCATTTTCAATACAAGCCTCATAATTGTCTGTAACAGCCTGATTTTGAGCAAAAGCACTACCCAAATCACTGATCGAGGTAGCGCCCAATCCTATTAGAGAAGAAGAATGCTTAACCGTATAACCCTGAAAGTTTCGTGACAAACATCCGTCGGCAAATGCCTCAGCAAGAGGGTCCTTAGGTAAGGCAAAATGATCCATTCCTATATAAACATAGCCTGCATTTAGCAGTCGATCATGAGCCGCTTTAAATAACTCAAGACGAAGCAATGCATCGGGAAGATCGCTCTCTTGTATTGCTTGTTGATTCGGACGCATCCAGGGAACATGCGCATAACCGAATACCGCCAGGCGATTGGGATGAAGGTCAATCGTTTGTTCCAGCGTTTCTGACCAAGTCTTTGGATTTTGTTTTGGAAGACCGTACATTAAATCTAGATTTATCGCAAAACCCAGTTTTCGAGCTTTCTCTATTAAAAATATTGTATGTTCAAGATCTTGTACTCTATCAACCGCTGCTTGTACTTCTTGGGTAAAATCCTGCACTCCAAAACTGATGCGATTAAAACCTAATTTTGCTAAGGCTTCTAACTGCTCATCGCTCGTAACACTCGGAGCCGCTTCGATGGCAAGCTCAGAACAACTTGAAAAATCAAAAGAGTTCTGCAACA
The DNA here is from genome assembly GCA_964458775.1 of uncultured Myxococcales bacterium. Classification (GTDB taxonomy): domain Bacteria; phylum Myxococcota_A; class Polyangia; order JAAYKL01; family JAAYKL01; genus CAYWLQ01. Next base: position 10,008 of record CAYWLQ010000092.1, read on the forward strand.
CACCGACAAGTTTTTTTAGACGTTTTCCGTCAAGCACAGTGGGCGTTCCGCCTCCCAAATGTAAAGACGAAACCCTGAGACGACTTTTCAAGCTACTTGCAACAGCTTGGGTTTCTTTACCGACAGCATCCAAATAAACATCATAGCGTTCAGTTGCCGTACATACTTCCGATGCACATCCGCAAAAAGCGCATCGTTTTTTACAAAATGGAATATGGACATAAATCGACAGCGGTTCATCTTCGATAGAAGCAGCCTCTGCTAAAGCCGCTCTGTACTCTGCAACTGCAAAATCATGAGTCCATTCCATTGCTGTAGGATAGCTTGTATATCTGGGAGCCTGTCCTCCGTATTTTTCAATCATATTTGAGGTTAGCTTTGACCAATCAATACCGTCGGTCATAAAGCAACTCCGTTTTTCACGAGTTCAACCAAAAACTCAACATTAGAAATCGGAGTTTCGGGAGCAATACCATGACCCAAATTAAAAATGTGGCCGGGTCGACCGTTGTTTTTTTTGAGTATCCGCAAGGTTTCCCACTTTAACGTTTCTTTGCAACCCAATAAAGCCGCAGGGTCTAAATTACCTTGAACCGCTGTTTTATCCCCCAAAACAGCTCTCGCTGTATCCAATCCAATTCGCCAGTCAATGCCGATCACATCTGCGCCGATATTATTCATTTCGCTTAAAGATGCCGCAGCACCCGGAGCAAAATAAATTATCGGAACGCTGGTGTCAGACAATTCAGAGATGATACGACGTGCCGGCTCAAAAGCTAGGATTTCCAACATACGGGGAGAAAGTTGACTCGCAGAAGAATCAAATATTTGCAAGACCTCAGCTCCGGCCTTAATCTGCGCTCTTAAATACTTGACCGTAGCCTTAACAAGCTTGTCAATAAGCAAAAATAGCATGTCGGGAGCCTCGTAAACAGCCTTCCTTACAGCCTCTATTTGTCCGGAATTACCTTTGTCCGTCATCATATAACCGGCCACAGTAAAAGGAGCACCGGCAAACCCGATTAGAGTTACATCTTGCGGCAATTCGCTTTTCATGCCTTTTAGAATCTCCGTTACAAACGGAGTTTTTTCCTCCGGTTCGGGCACAATTAGACGGTATACATCAGCCTTTGTTTTAATCGGATTTCCAATTATCGGACCCGGATTAAAAGAAACCTCAAGTCCCATTGCTTCGGCAATAATAAGAATATCCGAAAATAAAATCGAACCGTCAAAGCCGAACCTTCGAATAGGCTGTATCGCAACCTCAACGGCATATTGCGGATTTTTGCACAATTGAAGAAAGCCGCCGGCCTTTTCCTTGGTTTGATGATATTCGGGAAGATAACGACCTGCCTGACGCATAATCCATATCGGAGTTCGCTCTGTCTCAAGCCCTTTTGATGCTCTAACAATCAGTTTGTCTTTAGAATGAATCATAACTACTCTATATTCCCAAAAATATTAAACAATGCAAGGAAGCTTAGAATATCTTTTGTTCTTTTTATTTTTTTTCTAAAGTCAACCGTCTTTCAACCGACTGACAAGTTAGGGTAATTGATCTTTGCTGATTATACTAGGACCTTTCAAGCGAAGATATTTACCCTGATTTTGCCAAGAACGGCAAAAAATTTCTCCACGGAAGGAATACAGATGATAATCAAGCAATCCTCAGTAAACCTATCCTCTTCGCATCAAAAAATATCGGTCAAAACAGAAAAAGAAAGCCTGCGCGCCTGGGTGGATTTGCCCGCAGGAGGTCGAACAGAAACCGAAGATCCGGAATCGTTGCTTGCAAAAAATTTATCTAAAAATTTCAATGACAGAGTTGAACTTGGAATTGAGACATATAAATTTAGTGCCGAAAGTTTTAGTTCTTTTTCCAAAATGAATGAAATTAAGATACAAAAGCAATTTAATTCCGAAGACTTGGCAGACCAATGCAAATGCAAGAAGAAAGGCGAACAAGATGAGGATGAATTGCTTTGGTCAAATGATGCCCGACTCGTTGTTATGAAACAAATCATTGAAGCTATCTCCGGTGTTACTACCAAAATAATACGTCCGAGCGACCTTTCCGGTGATAGCAAGGAAAATCCAATATCCGATATTGCTAATAGTCCTGAAGGCAATAGTGTCGAAGAACAACCCCAAACAAGAGAGGGCTGGGGTATTGAGTATTTAAAAGAAACCGCGTCAATTGAAACTGAGCAAACCGCTTTTTCATCGTCCGGTGTGATACGTACTGCCGACGGCAGAGAAATCGGGTTTGAAGTCGATTTGGAAATGAGCAGAAGTCGCATCGACTTTACACGTTTTGAATTAAGAGCTGGAGATGCTGCAATCGTAGATCCTTTGGTAATAAACTTTAACGGAACCATGGCAGAACTCGAAGACGCAAAATTATCTTTCGACCTTAACTCCGACGGTAAAGACGAAATGATTTCCTTTGTCAAATCGGGTTCAGGATTTCTATTCTATGATCGCAATTTTGACGGGATAGTCAATAACGGCTCAGAGCTGTTCGGCCCGACAACGGGAAACGGCTTTGCAGAGTTGGCTCAATTGGATGAAGACGGAAACGGTTGGATCGATGAAGCAGACACAGCATGGAATCAACTGGGAGTATGGATGAAAGACTCAACGGATTCAACAATAACCAAAAACCTAAAAGAGGCAAATGTCGGCGCAATCTATTTAGGAAATGTTTCGACGCCTTTTGAGCACAAAGATTCCGAAGGAAACCTAAAAGGCATAACTCAAGCAACAGGCGTTTATCTGTCCGAAGACGGCATAGCAGGAACCGTTCAGCAGGTTGACCTGGTCACCTAGAATTCCGCTACCCACCTTACAGGTTAAAAAGGGTTTCGGCATTATTTGTGGTAATAGCTGCCGTCTCTTCTAGTGTCATACCTCTAAGCTCGGCTAGGCAAGCTGCTATGTCAGCGGTATTTGAAGGTTCAACTTCTATCGCAGGTATCCCCTCAATAGTTATACACGGCGCATCTGTTTCGAGAAGTATTCGCTCTATCGGCACTGTCTGAGCTGCTTTTTTGACTTGCTTGGCATTCGATCGAGTGAGCGCTCCGCCAAAGGCAATATAGTATCCCAACTCAATAAATCGAGCAGCCAGTTCCGGACCTTTGGAAAACGCGTGAACAACTCCGGGAGGCCTCGTTTTTCTATTTTTCAAAATATCCGTCATCTCTTCAAAAGCGCCTCTTACATGCAGCATTACAGGAAGTCCGAGAGCCGTCGCACACTCAAGCTGAGTCAAAAAAAGCTCAATTTGTCTCGCTTTTGACACTTCAGTTTTAAAATCCAAACCTATCTCACCTACAGCAATTGCATTTTCCTTTATTAAAATTTCTCTAAGTGCTCCAAGGTCAAACTTATCCTCTGCAGCCCATGGATGAAGACCGAAGGCCGCATAAACACCGAATTCTTGTGCAACTTTAGCTACTTTAGACCATGACAAGATATCATATGACGGCACGGCTATTTTGGTTACATTGCGGTTCTCGGCCCTTTTTAGCACTGCCTCCAAATTATCTGATAGAGGAGGAAAGGTTAAATGACAATGAGTATCGAAAAGTTCCATCTTAGGTATTTAGAAGTTCGGCACAAGCTATGAGCGCCAAATGTGAATATGCCTGCGGAAAGTTGCCCAGCAAACGACCGTCAGCAATGCCGATTCCTTCTGATAGGAGTCCCAAAGAGTTTCTTCTTTCAAGTACTCCGTTAAAAATATTTTTGGCATCATCTTTCATTCCTATCCTGTGAAGAGCATAAACCAACCAGAAGGTACATACAGTAAAAGATGTTGAGGGGGTTCCAAAATCATCATCTTGCCTATATCTGTACATTAAACCGTTTTCACAGAGTTGTTCTTTGCTCTTCATTACCGTAGCAACAAATCGGGGATCGTTACTGTCAATAAATCCGTAATATTCCATAAGCAAATTGGCAGCATCTAAATATTCAGAATCATAGGATTGAACAAAGGCTCCAATATTTGGATTCCATCCGTTCTGAAACACATCAGCTTTTATTTCATCACAAAGGTCAGTCCATCGTTCAACATACCTGTCCATATTTAGCTTTTGAGCGACTCTAAGTCCTCTGTCTACAGCAACCCAACACATAACTTTGGAAAAAACAAAATGTCTCTTTTGCCCCCTAAATTCCCATATTCCATTATCCGGCTCTCGCCAAACTTTGCTGACAGTATGCACAAGATTTCTGGTTATGGTCCAGAGATCCTCCAAAGCATCATAGCGGTAATCCAAATGATTAAGACTCTTGTTTATCACATCAAGAAGAACTCCATATACATCATGCTGAGCTTGAACAAATGCGGCATTGCCCACTCTAACCGGTTTAGAATTGAGATATCCGCTTAGATATTCAAGGGTTCTCTCTTCTAAGCATTTCTCACCGCGAATTCCGTACATTATTTGAATGTCTTTGTCTTTGTCGGACAGCAGATTGAGTATGTATTTAAGATATCTTCTAACAGTATTTTTGTGATTGAGATCAGAAAACACAGAAACTGTCATAGATGCATCTCTGATCCAGCAAAATCGATAATCCCAATTTCTCTGTTCTCCCAACGTTTCGGGCAGAGAAGTTGTCAACGCAGCCAATACAGCACCTGTATTCTGAAAAGTCATCAATTTGAGCACCAACGAAGACCGTATGATATCGTCATTATAGAGAGCGTAAGTGGGACATGACGCATAACGTGTAAGGCGAACTACCCAATCAAGCCAGTAAACCTTGGTCTTCTCCATCTTGAGATAAGCCCTATCAAGAGTTTGAGGTATAAGCTTCTGGTGATAAGAGAGCATCATAAACACATCTTGTGTAAGTACTATTTCTTTTTCACCCAACACTTCATCATAATCCATATTTGAATAGATATATACAGATTCGCGACTGTTGCCTTGTGAAGAGGTTTTTATATAATCGGGATGAGAAATTGTTACAGTCTTTTCATAGCCGTATATCAAAGCAGGATTGTATTTCACTCTAAATGTCGGCATTCCTGATATATATTTTATGTATCTAATAACTTCCGGTGCAGTATAATATTCATCTCTAGCCGTATGTCGGTATCTTGGCATGAAATCGTGCAATTCAAAAATATCAGGTTTTTTTTCTTTTTCGCTACTAGCTCGCTCAAATCGAGTTACAAGGATATTGGTCTGCAACAGATAATGCTGCGTAATATGCCATTCTCCTTCAGTGACAATTCCCCAAGTTCCCCCTCTTTCTTCGTCCAACATTGATGCAAAGATAGACGGACTATCAAAATCCGGAAGGCACAACCATATGATTTCTCCCAATTCATTAATAACCGCTGCACTTCGACAGTTTCCTATTACACCCCAATGATAATTTGATTTGTCCATTTTTTATGCCTTAAAATTAGAGTTCTAAGCTTTTGCTATTTCGGACAGAAACTCTCTTACTCTGCGAGGATTTGATATTCTATATCCGGCAGAAGTAGGCCCTTCTCCAACCTTTATCGTGTAAAAACTGTCCCTTTTTATTTGAAGCATTGTCTCATCAGTTTGGTCATCTCCCATGCACAATACCAAAGCTGTGTTTTCCTTTTCTCTAAGTATCTTTTCGACAGCCCCTCCCTTCGATATCAGCTGCGAACTAACCTCAACTATGCGCTTTCCGTGATGAATTTCAACCGGCAGATTGCTGATTGATTCGGTCAACTCCCCCATAAGGTGATTGGCTTTCCAAATTCCGAATTCCGGATCGGCCTTGCGATAATGCCATACTATAGAAGAGTGCTTTACCTCAACAGCACTCCCCGGAGTTGACAATGCATAGAGTTGAAAGATCTTTTCTACCTCATCTTTCCACGACAGATCGGCTTCATCATTTACTAATGCCCATGAGCTGCTTGGACTTCGCATCATGTAACCGTGCTCTGCAATTAGAGTAAAGTTCCATTCGCTAAAATGTTTGTCTAAGAAAAGAGTATCCCTGCCGCTGACAATATGAACGTCAAAATCTTTCCGACTTGAAAGAGCAGACAGAACACTTCTGAGTTGTTCGTTAGGACCGGCATCCTCGGGATTCCTTTCAAATTCACGCAAAGTACCGTCATAGTCCAAAAACAAATACTTTGTATCGTTATTTAAAGAGAAGTCTTCTAGTATCTTTTTTAAGAGCATTTCATAGTCTGCAATAACCTCGGTCCTTTCCAAAGGCTTACTAAGAACCCCAATGAATTCTTCCGCCCAGTGAACCGCATCATATTGCAATACTCGTTTTCTCATTGGTATCATTCGACTGCGTCGCGCAGAGACATCCATTTCCAATGCAAATGCGATAGAACGACTTACCTCATCAACATCATAAGGATTGACTAAAATAGCACTGAATAATTCTTGGGCCACACCGGCGAATTCACTCAGTATAAGTGCACCGTCACCGTCGATCTGACAAGCAACGTATTCTTTTGCCACAAGATTCATTCCATCTACCAAAGGGGTTACCAAAGCAACATCCGCTATAGCATACAAAGCCGCAAGCTCGTCAAAAGGAACAGATCTGTTAATAAAATTTATCGGTATATTATGAACAGTGGCAAATTGTCCGTTTATTCGCCCCACTGCCAGCTCAACCGTTTCTTTCAGAAGTCGATATGATTCAACCTCCTCGCGACTGGGCACAGCTATCAATATAAATACTGTATCTTCCCGTTTTTCAGGATAGTTCTGTAAAAATTTTTCTATTGCCTGAAGTTTTTTGGGAATTCCCTTGCTATAATCAAGTCGTTCAACCGATAAAACAACTTTTTTATCCGAATATTGCTCGTCCAAAGCAGCTTGATGTTCGAGAAAAAACTCGGTCAGCATTACACTTTCAAACCTTTGCGCATCTATACCTATCGGAAAAACACCCAGTTTTTTTTCATAGCCCTGATATAACACTTGATTAAGGTGCGACTCAATACCCAATATTCTAAGAAGAGCGCTTCTAAAATGACGCAAATAGCCGAAAGTATGAAATCCTATCAGATCGGCACCAAGCATGCCAAAGAGAAGTTCTTGTCTTTTTGGATGGCATCTGAACAGCTCATACGAAGGGAAAGGAGTATGTAAAAAGAAACCAACTTTGAGTTCCGGTCTTTGTTGCTTTATCATTTCAGGGAGCAACATCAAGTGATAGTCATGTATCCAAACAATATCATCATCTCCTGCATTGGAAATAACCTCTTCAGCAAATTTATAGTTCACCGCAGTATAATTATCAAACCAGCTGTCGTTGTATTCCATATACTCCGGCATATAGTGCAGAATCGGCCATAAACTGGAATTAGAAAATCCGTCATAATAGCCGACCTGATCTTCTTGGTTTACAAATACCGGAACACATTTAAAATCACGAACTAAACTTTCATAAACATTCTTTCGGTCAGAGTCGACCACTTCAGCACCCGGCCATCCTATCCATAAGGTATTCTCTTGTGCTCGCATACTATCCAGTGCAGCTGCCAGACCGCCATGTCCCTTGGAAATTTCAGAATCTCTCATTATAATCGGCAAACGGTTTGATACATGGAGGATTTTCACGAATATCACTCCTTTCTTTTAAAAACACAAAACTTTGTTCTTAATCTTATACACCAAATTTGGAGTTTCAGCTTCTCTTAAAGGCTCATAAAAATGCAAAAATGAATCGTTATTACTCGCAAGCAGAAATAGACTCCGCATTTTGGAAGATAAGAAAAATACGGATTGTTTCTCTTTTAAAGCAGAAATAATCTCCACATCTACAAGAATTTATTGATTATTGATTGAACTTCTACTGAACCTCAAGAGCGGTAAGAACACTCTTGCGTATTTCCTTGGCATCGGCACTTGGCAAAAATTCTATTGCGTCCGATTTTCCTTTGTATTTAATTTTTTGAGCGGTTGCACCGTAAATAATTATTTTTGATACTTCTTTATTAGAAGATAATTTATCAACAAGACGGCCGACATCATCTCCCATTGTTCCGCTGATCAAAAGCAAATCAGGTCTTTGTTTACCCACTGCCAAAAGGGTATCTACCTGATCACCAAATGCCTCAATATCAAATTCACGGGAGAAAGCTCGTTTCAGCGACTTGCGACTTGCTTCTACATCATCACAAATTACTATTTTTTTGCGAGACGGAGAAAATCCTTCCGGAACGGGATATCCAAATTTACCTAAAAATTCCAAAATATCTTGGCGTCGGAATCGAAGGTGGCGTCCCGGTGTACGAAACGACTTAATTTCTCCTCGGTTAACCCAATTATGAATGGTTTTTAAATCAGTGGAACAAATTTTTGCAACTTGCGGGGCTGTAAACAGATCATCAACATTCATTTTATTTCTCCAGTTTGATTTTCGGTCTTTGACCGTTCCTTTGTTATTTCTTAGAACTTAACTATAAACTATTTTTCAAACAAACGAATTGATTATTACGCAGGAATACTATTTTCGTCAAGAACGAGATGTCATTTAAATCTATAGAATCGCTTTTTTTCTTTAAAATCCCAAAAAATGTTTTTCCTACCGTTTTAATATTTCGCAATATTGCATAAAATTCCTTTGTATGACATCTCAAAAACTGCGGTCATTTTGTGTTCTGAACAGAACTTCTAATATGGAAACTAACTAGTTTCCCTCTCAAAATGAAGCAATTTGGATTTCTGAGAAGGGAACTAACTAAGGAGAAACGAGCAAAATGTCTGTTGGGTTCAAAAAAAAGATTTAGATGGAAACAAACCCTTCCTGAGAATTAAGGGAATTAATATCATTCCCGATACATTGCCGTTGTGAAACCATCTTGAATCTGTAATTATTGAAAGTAAACCTAGTTCACTCAATAACAATGATAAATACAGAGAAACCTTGCCATGTTAACATATCTTAATTGTTGCGGGGGTCATTCTTTGTGAGCTGTTGCTTCTTTTACAACAAAATTAGCATTGACCGGTTAATTCTCAAGAATTACTTATACTATGCTAATCTTTGACAGAAGCTTTTCAAAACGAGATTTTGATTTCGGAGCGTTTACAATCCCCTTGTTAAGTACGTTTTTTGCTCGTTCCAATTCTTTTGCTTCGATAAGAATCACGGCTGAATCCCAATAGGGCTCAGGCCATGAGGGTGCTGCGTTCATAGCTTCTTCTAACATAGCAAGACCGGGTTCAAGTTGCCCCTGACGAGAAAGAGCCATCCCAAGCCCGCTCAAAGCATAGGCATGGCCCGGCTTTATCTCCAACACATATCGGCATAATTCTTCGCATTCCTTATATCTTTTTTGAAAAAAACGAACAAATCCAAGCAAGTCCAGTGCCTTAATATTGTCCGGAGAGTTTACAAGTGCTTTTCCAATCAGCAGCTCAGCTTGGTCAAATTGTTTTTCCCGTGCTGCAAGACTTGCCTTTAGCAGCATATCTTCTACAGATTCAGATTTTATCGGTAAGGATTTTAAGGTCATAAATCCTCCTTACAAATTGAAGCTCTCTTAATAATATCAAGTTTAGGATAGTTTTTTTCGAGATATGATGCGCCTTCTTTAATAATTCGTTCTCGTTTAGGCCAAATGCCGTCATTGTATTCGCGGTAGAGTTGATCAACAATTTGCAAATCTCTAACTATGCCGAAAGGAGCAATTCCTTCTACATCCATATTGCCGTTATCTTTGAGACTGATGAAAAACTCAGTGCAACGAGTATTTTTTCCTTTTGCTGAGAGTGCTACTGTTCCTACCCAATTTGACTGTTTTACAGGATCGTCCTCAAGCAGTTTATTTATCCATTTTGCGGTTTCATCAGGCTTAGGAGATAATCCTGCTTGAGCAATATAACCTTCACTAACGCGGTAGAATGCGCTGCCGTTATAAAAACCTTCGGATACCAGTGCATAAAAACGTTCTGCACCTTTGGGAGCCAATTCGCTGTAAACATCAATAATTATATCGCCCTTTGTGGTTTCCAGTTTTACACAATAAGAAGGCTTCTTTTTTTTGTAAGCTTCACGATCTGCTCTAAACGGCAATTCGGTCTTTTGCGATTCTTCTGATAGGTTTATTGCGTCGAGCATATTTTCAGAAGAGTTTACGGTATGGTTTGTTTCGCAAGTGCAACCGTAAAAAATACAAAACCATATTAGAGTTACCAACCCAACCGGCAAACGCACGCCGGCATTGAATTTTACTATAGGATAACCCCATCGACTACATTCTGATCTGTCATCAACAGGACTTTTAAGATAGAACCTACCCAAATACATCACGTTTGTTCATTTATCCATTTTTGAGCTTGATCGAAATCGCTGAAAAAATTCGCTGTTAATCCTTTTGCTGCAAAGACATTAGATAATGCCATCGTACTTAGTTTAGCGATCATTTGTTCCGGTAACACCATAGCTGAGTACTTCCAACCCAATGCTATTGCTCTATCTGTAAAATTTGTCTCACCCCATTTCCAGTCTTCCGGATTTAGAACGCCCATGAAATTACGGTCATCTGAAAGCCACTTATAACATTTATATTTCTCAAAAGCCTCAAGTGCCTTGGTTATTGAACTCCTAAAAGCATCCCCTTTGCAATATGTTCTAAACTGATGATGAATGAGTCGCCTTTCAGGATAACACCATGCAATATAAACATTGTTGTCGACAACAGTGATTTTGTTTTCTGTCATTCTTTACACATCCCGGTTACAGGTTTCCCAATATTAGCAAGAAACAGACATATTATTTTGACATCTCATACTATGTCGGGCAAGCAAGATCGCCTTAAAAAGTTTCTATGAATTCATAAGCGCCGATATCACATGGTTCATCTCGTTCCTTTCCGCGTTGATCGACTTCAGGACATGATGTTGCTGCATTGCGAGCGGGACTATTTTCGGCAACGGCCATGGTCGGTGTTGATCCTCCGTTGTCAGAAATCTGTGACAAAATCGGGTCTGCAAATATTACAGTTTCTGTGCAGGGATTGTCATCATTACCGCTAGGTCGTTTATCGGGCCATTGAAGGTTTCCTCCTTGGTCATTAAACGTTTCATGACAGTTCAGAGCGCTGTATTGATTGGGTGATGTGTTGTAAGCAAATATGTTGTTTTTAAGAGTTATAGATGCTGAGGTTCCCTTGAATATCGAAGGAGCATAGTCTGCGTCATTCCCAAAGAAGGTGCAGTTTGTAATATTAACCGGCGATGCTCCGGAAAAAATAGCTGCACCCACTTCCGGAACTCGATTGGATGCAAAAGTGCAGTTTATTACTTCAGCTGTTGAACCGGAACCTATAAACAAAGCAGCTGCATGTGCTTCGCTAGTGTTTTCTTGAAATGCAGAATTGGTTAACAACAAGGGTACACCCTCGTGATAAAGTCCGCCAGATCCTCCTGTAGGACTGTCTCGGAAATTGTTGGCTTTAAAAAGGCACTGATCAATAAAAGATGCGGTACCTTCGTAAAAATAAGAAAACACAGCGCTTCCGTGTTGATTTGCCTTGTTGTTCTCAAATACCGTGCCGCACATATAAAAATCTTTGGGTTCACCGTCTCCTTCGTAAACCATACCGTCAATGTATAGTCCTCCTCCGTTTCCGTATTGACCTTCTGAAGCGGAACTGACAGCCTGATTACCGTAAAAGGTTGAGTTCACAATAACGAGATTGCTTCCTCTATTAAGTATTCCGCCTCCGTTGGAAGCGCTGTTTCCTATAAATCGACAATTAGAAAAAACAGCTTCGCTGAGACCTCCTGCAAAAACTGCTCCTCCTCCAATTTCGCCCTGCTTACCGGTGCAATGATTGTTTTTAAAAGTAACTTCTATAGCTTTTAGAATGCCGTACCAGGGATGATGTATTCCGGCTCCGGAGGTTTCGGTTAAGCCGTCACGAATTGTAATGCGCTGCAAGATAAGCTCTGCGTAATGATCCAAATCGATCACTCGGACTTTCTTGTCACCGCTGAGTGTAACAGTATTTTCGCCGTCTATAAGAACCGGAAAATCTATAAAAAGAGATTTTGTTAGAACGATAGTATGAGGAGAGGATCCGCAATCAAAGAGAATACTGCCGCCTTCCTCTGTTGCCCCTACAATTTTGAGAGCTTCATTAAGAGCTGCTTCTGTGCAACTCAAAGCCGAACCGTCTCCGACTTTTTGAACAGTACCGAACGGAACAATCGGATCAATACTATTGGGACATTCAGTATTCAGAGAAATATCTCCCGGATCCGTAATAGAATCGTCGCTTGAATCTGTTGAAGCATCTGCTTTATTCTCAGAAGACGCACATCCTGTTGCTGCAAGAACTACCGGCACTGCAAAAAGAGACAATTTCTGCATGATTTCTCTCATAAAAAACTCCTTAACAGCCCAAACACTAATCCGCTCTTTATCTGTCCTGATGCAGTACAACTGCACCCGCTTTGAGAATCTGCGTCGATTGAACCGTCCAAGACAGTATCAGAGTCAGTATCGGTATCAGTATCGGTATCAGTGTCGGTGTCAGTATCGGTGTCAGTATCAGTATCAGTATCAGTGTCAGTATCAGTGTCAGTATCAGTGTCAGTATCAGTGTCAGTGTCAGTGTCGGTATCTGTGTCGGTATCTGTGTCGGTATCTGTGTCAGTATCAGTATCAGTATCAGTGTCAGTATCAGTGTCAGTATCAGTGTCAGTATCAGTGTCAGTGTCAGTGTCGGTATCTGTGTCGGTATCTGTGTCGGTATCTGTGTCGGTATCTGTGTCGG
>CAYWLQ010000093.1:0-22772 GCA_964458775.1 uncultured Myxococcales bacterium
GTGCTCGAACGATTGTCAGCACCCATTACGGTTCAAACCATTCTTGGCAGGTATTGGGCGCGTATGGCTTATTTGGATATTGATCATCCGCAAGCTCAACAAGCTTTCTTCAACTCACGTAATCGCCTAAATTTTGACAATTTAACCGCCGTCAGTACAGGAATCTATGAAGTAAAAGTCGGCCGCGAACCCAGATACGGAGGTGCAAACATTATTCCGCTTGAGATTGCCGGAAACGGCGAAGTCAGCATCCAAATTACAAACCAAGGTAACGGACTACCGGAAAGCAATTTTACCGCAACTCTATCTATACGTTCATCAAACGGGTCCGTACGTTATGTTGATCTTCCAAACGGTACAGGTCAAGCTACAATCAGCAACAATGAAGAATCCAGTTTGGTAGTGGTCAACACTCCTGACAATCTCTACATGTACGATCCCTCCAAAATAGGCATTGAAGAAACTTCTGAACCCGCAAGTATCGGGTTGAGATACAGAGTAACCATTGCAGGAGCAACCCCTGCCGATTGACAGTGCTTCAAACAAAATGCACTCAGCAATTTCGCCCTACAGATATATCAGACAGAAGATATCATAACAAAAATGTTTAAAATTTTAAATTTACTGACAATCCGTAGTAATTTGTAGACGGTTCATATTTATATGAAACTTGCAGATCGCTGACCGGTGCAACGGGCTGAGGAGCGGACTCAGTAGGCAACGGCCGCAATGTATTGACAGCTTTAAGTCTTTTTGAAGCCTTAATTGCTTTTGGAATGCCGATACTCAGCAACACCGTTCCTGCAACAGCAAAACCGCCTCCCGCCGCTAATAATACTATTTTTGTTTCTTCCGGATCTGTACACGACTCAGATGTATCGCTCTGCACCGGACAAGGATCAAAAATGGAATCTGCATTTGCCCCTATTGGTATCATGATAATAGATGACAAAAGTAAGGCACCGCCGATGGCTGACATGGCAATGCTGCCTCCTCGTTTTTTACGGAATTCTCCCGCCATATAGTCAAAAAAGGATCCCTTGTAACGTCCGTAAGAGCGAATTCGAACATAATGTGAATAATATCTATCTGCCGGAAACGTAGGAAGGACTGAATAGAATTGGTTTAGCATCTCCTGACGTTCCCCCTCCATGGCTGCGACACTTTCAAGAGTCTTACCCGTTTCAAGAGGCAAACAATTAAGACCGCTGTGTGAATCCGGAGCAAAGTCCTGATCACAAGCACAGGTTGGATTTCCGTTGCTTTCAACACAAACACCGTGGCCTGAGCATGAAATTTTTTCGCATAACGACGGCTTGGTTTCAACAACTTGAGCATTGGAGGAATCAACAGAAGGCAAACCCTCTATGTCGGTCTTAGAGTCAGAAGAATTTAGTTCTTGTGCACTTACATAACTCAAATTCATTGTAATAATTGCACATAATATAAGCTTGTGCATTTTTTCAACACTCCTTTGAACGCGCCATTAACATAGGAGATCGCGAGTAGCAATATGGATAATGTCCCCAAATGGTTCCCAAAATGCTTACAGACAGCAACCATACTCAAATATGTGCTGAAAGATAGAGGAAGAAACTTTCAGAATGTGAATTAGCTAACGCCTAATTCACGGATTCTAGCGGCTTTACCCTTTAGATTTCGAAGATAGTAAAGACGAGCCTGTCTAACACGACCTCGGCTTTTTACTTCGAGTTTGTCTATCATAGGTGAATTGGTAGGAAAAATTCTCTCCACACCAATGCCGTAAGAAACCTTGCGCACAGTGAACGTACTTCTAAGGCCGCCGGAACGTCTACGAATGCAGACTCCCTCAAACACCTGAACACGCTCTTTTTCGCCTTCGCGAATTTTGTAGTGCACTCTGACCGTATCACCGGCTTTGAATTGTGGAAGCGGATTTAACCGCAGTTGCTCTTGTTCTATTTCATAAATTTTGGTAGTGGTTCCACTCATTGAATTACCTCAACCGTAACTAACACCCCTTGCGCCTCACAAAGGTGAGGGGGATTATGCAATTTATCCTCACTCTGTCAACCATTTGTGACACGAAAAATCATTTATATTTTTCATTTTTCACAAAAAACTTCTCTATCGCTTCTATCGCTGGATGCAAATGAGCCATTTTTTTTAGAAGGAACAACTTATTTGTGATGATAAACATCGCTATTAAAAAAAGGAGTTAATATTATGATTAAGGACTCACCTCAAGACATGTCTCACCTATCAAATAGCATGGGTCGTTATAAGGAATACTTTATAATGATCTGTGCTGCGTTTTCTTTGGTTGCAACTGTAGGATGTATTGAAAACGAACCAAAAGGAGACATCTTTTGCATTGAAGGCACAATAGATTGTCCTTGTATCGAAAACACAACTTGCGACCAAAACCTTGTTTGTAACGAATTCGGGACTTGTGTTGCGGGAACCTCAGATGCAGACTCTGATGCAGATGCCGATTCAGACACTGATGTTGATGCAGATGCAGACACTGATACGGATGCAGACGCTGATGCTGATTCAGACACCGATGTAGACGCTGATGCTGATGCTGATTCAGACGCTGATGCTGATGCCGATACTGATACTGATGCGGATGCCGATGCCGATGCCGATAGCGACAGCGATGTTGATTCAGACACCGATACCGACACTGACACTGACACTGACACTGACACTGACACTGATACTGATACTGATGCTGATACTGATACTGATACTGATGCTGATGCTGACAGCGATGACAGTTGCCAATACGAGTGTTTGGATCACTGTATGTCATGGGGAGGAACTGTTATGGAAGGAGTCTGTCCCAACAATCAACGATGTTGCCAAGGAGCTGTGATTCCGGACACAGATTCGAGTTCTGATGCTGATTCTGACGCTGATTCTGATTCTGATTCTGATACAGACACAGATACCGATACTGATACCGACACTGATGCTGACTCTGATGCTGATGCTGACGCTGACACAGATGCTGACACCGACGCTGATGCCGACGCTGACGCTGACACAGATGCTGACGCTGACGCTGACGCTGACGCTGATGCTGACGCTGATGCTGACGCTGACGGTGATGCTGATTCATGTTCGGAAGCTGACAAACGGGTTTGCAGTACCTACGAGGTCAATAAGCACTGCGGTTTAACCTATGAAATATGGACAGACGGTTCAGCGGGATGCATGACAAATACTAAACAGGGATTTGATGCTGAATGGAACAACGGTAACGCTAATTATTTGGCACGCAAAGGCGTTAGACCTGGATCCAACAGACCTGTGATAACTTACAGTGCCCAATACAACCCCAATGGTAATTCATACCTGGGTGTTTACGGATGGACTCAAAACCCTCTTATTGAATACTACATAATAGACAGCTGGGGAAGCTGGCGTCCGCCGGGAACTAACGTTATTGGAACCGTTCAGGTTGACGGCGGAACATATGAAATATACAGAAGCGAGCGTGTTAACAAACCGTCTATCGAAGGAACCAAAACCTTTTGGCAATATTGGAGTGTACGCACTCAAAAACGCACTAGCGGAACCATAACTGTAGCACCGCACTTTGATGCTTGGGCAGCATTCGGACTAACAATGGGTTCGTTCTACGAAGTATCGCTTGTTGTGGAAGGATACCAAAGCTCCGGAACGGCCTCTGTACAAGTATCTATGCAATGATTTAGTTTGTTTCTACAAATACGATAATAATCATCATATCTATCGATAATGCAAAATCCAATTTGTAATTGTAAACACGCACACGTTTGAAGCATATTCAACATCAAATTACCTAATTTGATGCATTTTTTAAGTGTCAGAGGTGTCAATTGACAAGCTAGTATATATGTTTTTACTTTTATTACACAGTGAGGAGACCGCTGCTCTTAACCCGAAAGGATACATCTGAAGATGATACGAATTAGTATCTATAGTGTTCCGGCTTGTAGGGACCGTCAGAAGAAACGCCGATATATTCTGCCTGTTTGTCAGACAGTTTGGTCAGTTTGACTCCCAGTTTTTTAAGATGAAACCTGGCAACATCTTCGTCAAGCTTCTTGGGAAGCATATAAACACCGACGGCCGGCTTTTGTTCAGCTAATGCGATTTGAGCCATACACTGATTTGTAAAAGAGTTGGACATTACAAAACTTGGGTGTCCGGTTGCACAACCAAGATTTACCAATCTTCCTTCTGCCAAAATAAAAATCGAATGTCCGTCAGGGAAAATCCATTTGTCAACTTGAGGTTTGATATTTACTTTCTTTATTCCGGGAAACTTTTCAAGTTCGGCCATCTGGATTTCATTGTCAAAATGCCCGATATTGCACACTATTGCCTGATCTTTCATCTTAGACATGTGTTGAATCGTGATTACATCAAGGTTTCCGGTAGCAGTAACAAAGATATCCGCTTCTTTTATAGCATCTTCGGTGGTAGTTACCTCATAACCCTCCATTGCTGCCTGTAATGCACAAATAGGATCTATTTCTGTAACCAATACTCGTGCACCAAAGCCTCTCATTGATTGAGCACACCCCTTCCCCACATCTCCGTAACCGCATACGAGAACAACCTTGCCGGCTACCATTACGTCAGTGGCACGTTTAATGCCGTCAGCTAAAGATTCTCTACATCCGTAAAGATTGTCAAACTTACTCTTAGTAACTGAGTCATTAACGTTATATGCTGGAAATAAAAGCTCTTTTGCTTCAAACATTTTATACAGACGGTGTACTCCCGTGGTAGTTTCTTCTGAAACACCAATAATATCAGGAGCTATACGATGCCAATGATCAGGATCTTCTGCGTGAATCTTTCTTAAGAGTTCAGCAATGATCCTTTCTTCAGTCACTGTCGTTGTTATAGGGGGAAGCTTGCCTTCTTTTTTGAAATAGTTTTCAAGCTTGTATCCTTCATGAATAAGCAAGGTTGCATCTCCGCCGTCATCCACAATAAGGTTAGGTCCCTTGTTGCCGGGAAACGTAAGTGCTTGATAGGTACACCACCAATATTCCTCTAAATTCTCCCCTTTCCAAGCGAACACCGGTATTTGAGCAGCAGCAATTGCAGCAGCAGCATGATCCTGTGTTGAAAAAATGTTGCAACTTGCCCATCTTACGTCTGCTCCTATTGCCTTCAGACTCTCAATCAATACGGCAGTTTGAATAGTCATATGCAAAGAGCCGGTTACTCTAAGATTTGCAAGAGGTTTTAGCGGACCGTATTTTTCGCGAACCGCCATAAGTCCCGGCATTTCTATTTCTGCAATTTCTATTTCTTTTCTGCCGAAGTCTGCCAATGAAATATCGGCAACCTTAAAGTCGTTGAAATTTCCATCTTTATTTTTTCCGTCTGATTTCATTATTGCTCCTTATATATTTCTGATCTTTCCGGGTATTGAAAATTGTATTTTCCAATACACTTTGTAAAATTTTTTTTGCTCAGTATCGAACAACAAAACATGCTTTTTTATTATTATTTGAAAAGAAATACTACCATTGAGAGAAAAAAAAGAGCAAAATTAGGGAAGAAATTGAACAGTATAAATGTTGGGTTATATAAAACTAGCAGGGAGAACCAATGAAAACAATACCCCTTTCTCTCATAGAATCCAATCCTTTGCTTTACAACGAAATTAATGAAACTCTCGAAAACAGCGGAATCGTTTGTTTTCCATCCAGATCAGGTTACAAACTCGCCGCTGACTTGTCTTCTACAAATGCGGTAATGAATATGCAAACAGCAAAGCGCAGAATTAAGAATGCTCCTGCTCTCGTACTCGTACCAAATGAAGAATGGGTTTCAACCCTGGCTGTAGACGTTCCCGAAGCAGCCAAATCTTTAATGAAAGCATTTTGGCCGGGTCCTCTGACCCTTTTATTAACAGCTTCAGAATACCTTCATCCAAAAGTTGTCAGACCGCTTACGAAAGCTAAAGGTTGGTTAGGAGTCCGAATGCCTGACGACGAAATAGCTTCAAAGATCCTTGAAAAATTTGGAAAACCTCTCTTGGTTTCTTCTGCCAATCTGGCATCAAAGCACGGTGCTCATTCGGCACAGCAGGTAAGAAAGAATTTTGGAAGAACTGTTGATATTATGATAGATGCCGGAGATCTTTCTGTTTATGAAAGCTCAACATTAGTAGATTTAACTCACAATGAACCCGAAATAATAAGAGCAGGAGTAATATCCGAAACAGCAGTGCAAGAAGTTATCAATGTTGCATAGATGAAAACTTAAATCATCTAATGAAATTGACCTAATTCACCGCTGAAGAATGCTTTCTAATTGATGACATAGTAGGAATGTATTTGGGATTTTCCGAGATTCTATTTCCTATTCGACCGCTGACAAAAAAGCCGACAAGCAATCCAAAAGCACAACCTAGCAGAGTTCCGGCATCTTTATCAGCATTGAAGAAACCTGCAGAAGATGCACCTATTAATCCTCCTATTACTAAATTGATTGCCGGAATCAAATACATCGCAGCAGAAGCTTCGACTACTGATATTTCGGACATTTCAATTATCACTTCATCACCGTATTCTGCTTCCAATGTATTTTCAACAACAATTGTAATGTTTTCCGCTTTACCGCCAAGCATATGACATGCAACTTTGGCTTCACAAGACCCGCAAGCGTCAGCTCTCGCAACGGTTAATTCAACCTTTCTTTCGGGTAGTACAGCCGACACTATTCCTATTTCACGACAGATTTCGCCCATTATTACTCTCGACTCCTGCATTCTAAGAGTTAACTAATCTTTTACATTTTTGCACTAAAAAGAGCATTGTCTTCCATAGAACTTATTAAATTATCATATTGAGTATTACCGGTATATACAGATGTGTCACCATTAAATTACCTATTCGTTTCTTGATTGTAGGATAAAATGAAGATATATAGATGACCGTTAACGAACAATGAAAATATTTATATGTTTGATAATGAATGAAAAAATATTTTGTAATTGACATTAAGGCAGGCAACATACTGCCAAAAATGTAGGAGGAAAAGAGAAAATGATGAAACATTTTACTATCGGATTCTTTATGCTATTTGCATTGATCTCTATTGTGGGATGCAAACCAAAAGCCAAAGATGATGCTGAAAAAAAATCAGAAACTGCTGCAGTTACCAGTAAAGTAACCTTGGATTTTCATGTAATGTCCAAATGTCCGTTCGGCGTAAAAGTAATACAGGCAATTACTCCGGTAATTGAAAAAATGGGAGATACTATTACTTTTAACGTGCATTATATCGGCAAAGAAAAAGACGGTGTACTTACGGCTATGCACGGCGAACCTGAAGTTAAGGGTAATATAACACAGCTTTGTGCACTCGAAGTTGGTCAAAAAGCCGCATGGATTGAGTTTATGAAATGTCAAAACGAGAATTGGCGCAAAATACCTGAAGGTTGGGAAGATTGTGCAAAAACGGCCAAAATTGATGTTCAAAAGATGAAATCATGCGTGGATGGAGAACAAGGTAAAACTCTTCTCAAAAAATCCTACAAAATTTCAGATGATAAAAAGGCCACAGGCAGCCCGACTATTTTTATGGACGGAGAGCCCTATCGAGGCGGGCGCTCAGAATCAGCTTTTGGACGCGCTATTTGTGCAAAAATTAATGATCCAAGTATTGCATATTGCAAAGACATCCCGTTGCCTGTCAAAGTTCCGGTAGTAGTAGTTACCGACAAACGCTGCACCGGTCGCGGTTGTGATTCCCAAAGATTTATGTCTTTCATCACTCATACTTTCGAAGGTGCCGAAATCAAAGAATTGGACTATTCCGATGCGGACGGAAAAGCATTGTTCGAAAAATCCGGACAGAAGTATCTTCCTATTGCCGTGTTTGGTCCCGAAATTGAGAAAGAAGAAACCGGATATAACCGTCTGAAACGCCGTTTGGTAAAAATTGAAGGTACGGATCAGCAGGTTTATGCGCTAGGACGAGAATGGGATCCAAAAGCTGAAGTTTGCGATGATAAAGTTGACAATACAGGAAACGGAAAAGTTGATTGTGATGATGAAAGCTGCCAAGGAAAGCGTGTATGCCGTTCTGAAATTAAAAACAGACTGGATCTTTTTGTAATGTCTCAATGTCCCTACGGTGTTCGCACAGTAGATGCAATGAAAGATGTTATCGAAAACTTTGGAAAAGATTCAAAATTAATGGATTTCGAACTTCAATTTGTAGGACAAGAGCGAGAGGGTCAGTTAACCTCTATGCACGGACAACCTGAAGTAGATGAAAATATCCGACAAGCATGCGCTCAGAAAATATACAAAAAAGGCTACAAATTTATGGATTATGTTCTTTGTCGAAACAAAGACTATCGCAGCACAGATTGGGAAGCTTGTGCCAAAGACGGTATTTCTGCCGCAGCAATTAAGAAGTGTGCTGAGGGCGACGAAGGAAAACAATTGCTTGCAGCTTCTTTCAAAACAGCCAATGAACTTGGTTTCAGCGGTTCACCCAGCTGGTTGTTAAATAACAAATTTGATATGAACGGCAGAACTCCTGAATCAATAAAGAAAGAATTTTGCGATAAAAATCCTGGAACGAAAGGTTGTGAAAACACTCTCTCATCTAACGCAGGTACTCCTCCTCCTTCCGGATCATGCGGCGGAGGCCCTGCCAAAGCACAAGCTCCCGCTGTTTTGAAACCTGCTGAACCTTCTAACAAACCCGAAGCAGCGCTTGTTCCGACCAAAGCGCCTTCAAAGGCTTCAGAAAAACAAGAATAAATCTTCCCTATCAGTAAATTTCTCTTCATCTAAAACAGTTACCTGCTTGACAGTATGATTTATCAAAGCAATATTCAGCCTTGGTATGAATGATACAAATCAAAGTCTTCCTGTTAAATTCGGTTCTGTCTACCTCTACGATATGATTGGAAAGGGCGGTATGGCTGAGATATTTCTCGCCAAAGGTTTCACCGACCTAGGTACAGAGCATCTTACTGTAATTAAACGTATTTTGCCCGGATTATCAGACCGTCCCGGATTCGGTGACATGTTGATCAATGAGGCAAAGCTCTGCTCTCTTTTATCCCACGCAAATGTTGTTCAAACCTATGATTTAGGACAGATCGACGGTCAGTATTTTATAGGAATGGAGTATGTTGAGGGGTTTGATCTCAATAGACTTTTGGGATTGCTTGCTCGATCAAAGATGTCTATACCTCTTTCCTTTGCTCTGTATATAATCGTTGAAACACTTAGAGGGCTGGACTATGCTCATCGTGTAACAAATGAAAAAGGTGAACCGCTTGGCATAATTCATCGAGATGTGTCTCCCACAAACGTGCTCATTTCCGTTGACGGCAACGTTAAGGTTTGCGATTTCGGCATTGCAAAAGTAACATTGAGTACAGATGTAGAAGAACTGGTGGATGAGTATCATCTAAAGGGAAAGACTGCTTACATGGCGCCTGAGCATCTCAACGGCGAAGCAGTTGATTGCCGATCAGATCTCTATGCAACCGGAATTCTTCTTTGGGAACTTTTGTCAGGAAAACGGCTTTTTAAAAGCAAAGATGAAAACGAGACTTTGCGAAGAGCCAAAACAGCTGAAGTTCCGCCTCTCACCAATAGTGAATTTCCCAATTTTGATAAGCTGTCATCAATTGTAATGAAAGCCTTGGAAAAAGAACCTTCCAAACGTTTTCAAAACGGAAGAGAATTTATTGATGCGTTGGAAGAATATATGCACAGCGTCGGTATAATTGTCTCATCCATTAAGTTTTCTGACTTCTTAATGGATAACTTTGGTGAAAGCTTGGTTCGTCAACGTATGGAACGAGAAGAAAAACTTGGGGAACTTATCAAAGACAAAACAATATTGTCAGAGCCTGTCAATGTACAAAAAGAACCGGCAAAAAAAGCAACGAAAACCTCAAACAAATTTCCTTCGATCGCTGCGGCCGCTGCTATTATCATAATTGCTGTTGTAGGCACTGCTGTCGCTTTGTATTTTGGAAGCTAATCGACGCCAAATCCCAAATAGTACAAATTAACAAAATATTCCGTCTATAAATGCAAACCTTTGGTTGATCTATTTGCAAGCACAATTTACAATCCGAACCCAAGTTTTATAAAAAAACAACGGGGTGAAACTATGCTGAAAAAAACAATCGTATTCTTGACATCAGTCATTGTAGTTGCCGGTTTCATAACTCAAACAGGATGTGCTCCAAAGTGCACAAAAATTATTTCTGCAAAAACACCGGAAGATCTTCACTATGAAGACGGTGTGCGTATTAATGATTTTGTCAAACGCCGTGAAGCCGCTATGAAAGAAGCAGAAGGCGGCAACATGTATACAGTGGAAGAAGCACAACGCACAGTAACTGCTTGCCAATTTGCCATACACATGATGGTTCGAACCCAAAACCTATACGAAAACGGAAATCCTCTCTACGAAAGTAAAATTAGCGAAATCAATGAATCCAGATGTTTTTTGGATGATGTTCTTGCTACAAAAGGAAAATTGATCGGAAAAGGGAAAGACTCTTTTTTGAGCGCTAAGACTGCCGGCTCTATTCGCTCTGCTTATGAAAAATATCAAGAAATGTTCGGCAATGAAGGTGTTCTTTCAGAACGTGCGTTGAACAATATTTACAATAAAGGTGTTAAAGCCAAAAAGAAATCAGCTCCAGGAAAAGAAGGTCAACCTACAGAAGAAGATAACGGAGCAACCTCAGAATCGTCCGACGATAACGATGAAGAAGCAGACGAAGGAAGCTCTTCAAGCAGCGGAGCAATGGATTCTTTCTGATGTTCGATTATTTGCTGAGTATTTACTAAAAACATCTTCTCCTTCTCTCGATTTCTTAGAATACTTCTGGTAAGACACAACCATGTCATTTTGGAGAATATCAACTTTACTATTTAGATTTATTCGAGACTACTCCATATTGCTCCTTTTAACCGTTGCTTTTTTGTGGACGTTTGTGGAAGTGTATGCATTGGGAACAGGTCCGACGCCGCAACTACCTCCGGAGGGATATGTACTGGAAAATCTCAATGCCAAAATCCAATGGCATAACGGCAATCGTACTCCGGGCTACACTCTGCAAATATCAGCAGATGACCCGAGTTTTTCTAACAAATTATTTTTAGAAAAAGAAGTTAACGGAACCTCTCACATCATAAGCGATTTGGAATCAGGTCGCACTTACTATTGGCGTCTTAAAAAGGATACGTTCTACAGTCCTGTCGCCTCATTTAGCACAGCAAACAATGCAATTAACTTTTAATAATCCTGACAACATTCGGCTTGAAACCGATTCGAAACCGTCGAAATTCAAACGCATCGGTCGTTTTTTTGTCGCACTTTATCCCTTTGCTCATTATGCGCTTCCTATTCTGGCTGCGGCTTTGACCCTGGCCAATACTCATATCTTGCTCGGTCCGGTACTCAATCGCTCAGGTGATAACGACTACCATTTACTCAACCAATTTGCCCTTCTAAACGGAATACTCGGAGGTGATAATCCCCTCGGTCCTACAGCTATGGAATTCGGTCAACCGGTACTGAGATTCTATCAGGCTCTATTCTATCTCTTTAATGTAGGTATGCATCTTTTAACCTCGATCAATCTCTTGACGATGCATAATATTACTATTGTTGTATGTTTTGCAGCATCTCCTTTTGCATATATGTATTGCCTTCAGAAACTCGGTTTACCTAGATTTGCCGCATCGATAGGTGCTTTCTTTTCTATGATTTCCATAGCAGCTTTTGGGAATTCCTTTGAGGCATATCATCAGGCCGGCATAGTTACACAATCTATGGGCGGATTGTTTTTTCCTTGGTTCATGGGACACTTTATAGGAATGCTTAGAGGCGAAAACCGAGCTTCTTCGACAGCTTTACTTTTTGCACTTGCTTTTGTTTCTCACGCAATCATGTCGGTCTTTGCGGTATTCGGCGGAGCTCTATATTTTGTGTCAGCCTTTAGACGTATCAACAGTCAGGGACTTAGAAAGCTAGTATCCTTCGGCATTTTGGGAGTCTGTCTAGTATCTTTTTGGGCCTTGCCGTTTATAGAACATACCGAAAAAATGCGTTCTGTTCCGGATTCCATCATAAGAGGAGGAGTCCACTGGTTTACAAGCGTATCCAAGGATGAACTGGCTATGGTTCTTTTTTCCGGCCGTCTTCTTGATGATCCTCCAAGGCTTGGAGATGCAAGAGATGCTAATGACAAATTGATGGACAAAATCAGCATTATTCACGCAGTAAAGAGCCGGCCGCCGGTATTGACCATTCTAACCGGACTTGGAATGATTATCGCTATTTTCGGTATTAAGAGAGCTCCTCATCGTTTTCTTATTTCCGGATTTTTATTTTCACTCATGCTTTTTGCCGGTCCTGATGACTATCATTGGCTCAAGTACCTTCCTTTCATGAAAAACATACAAACCTTTAGATGTGTTTATCTAGTGGAGTTTTTCGCCTTCGGTATCATAGGAATAGGTATTGAAACCATTTTAAGACGTTGGATTATAGCTACTCTCAAATGCAAAAAGAAAGCTAAGATAATTAATCTGAGCGCATGGATTGCCGTAGCAGCAGCTTCTGTTATCGCAGTAGGAACTGAAATTGTATTACTGGGCAATGTGCACTTGGTAATTCGCAATACTGCACAGCTTGATGAAAACGTGGATGCATTGGGCGCTCTTGAAAACAAAGGTCGTCCGTATCGAATAATGCCCAAGTTTGAAGGAAGATATAAACTGCGACAAGCATGGTTTGCTGTACATGGATTTATCCCGTATTGCACTCACTGGAAGGGCACCGGTCCCACCAGTGCTTTTAACCTCTGCTCGCAACTGGGTTCTCCGACTGCCAAAGGTGAACTCAACGCTCTGGCGGGTGCCAGATACTTTTCGGGAACAGAAGATCAACTCAAGTCATATTTGTCAGCAAGAGATAGCGACGGATCACTAATGATGGAACGATTGTCAAACGGAGACGATCGAAATGGAAAAAATACAGATTGGCACTATCTTCTGGATACAGGCAGAGACAATTTCTTAAGGCCTCTTGTAGGAGAACCGCTTCCTATTGTAGCTACTCATTCACAATGGATGTGGGCTTCTAAAGGATGGACCGGCAGATATTCAAATAACCTTTGGGAAAAGGAAACTCCCATTTTAATGAGAGTATTTGCAGGAGAACTTAAAGAAAGCGGTCTTTTGGATCATACTCGTTCTATAATTTATTTAGACCACAGCAAGCTGGATCGTGATCTTGAAGCTCTACAGGATTTTGCAAAATCAGGAGGTATGGTGATCTCGCCTGTTGAAATAGAAGGTATCGATACAATCTCACCTACGACAAAACAGAAACAAATAATTTGGGATATATTTCCAAATGAAAAAGTCATTCCAAAGATTCAAGCAAAAGACCGACGAGAAGAAATTGATCCCGGTTTTGATATTGTTTATGTGGATGCATTGGTTGACAATAACCGCTACAGTGTTCAAAGATATGCATATGATGTGGACGTGCTAAGGCCGGCAGTAGCTATTCTTCCGATGCAAGCAGTTCCCGGATGGACTGCAACACTCAATGATATTCCGACATATGTCTTTGCAGCCGGACCCGACATGGTAGGAGTGTTTCTTCCGGAAGGTGCACATAGGTTGGTATTTACATGGAAACTTCCTGCATTGGGACTAATAACCCTAATTACTTCTCTGGTTGCACTGGCTTTTGTTCTAATAATTCTGGGAAGAGCAGCTGTCGTTGCTTGGCGCAGAGCATCTATTTAAAAAAACACTGTTCTTATCTGCCTTGTATTCTTGAAATAACTGCCTGTGCGCGCTTTCTTATCGCCGGATTTTCGTCTCTCTTTGATGCTCGTCTCAGCGCCGGCAGTGCGGGATTTCCAACTGATTTGTGAAGAACAAGTGAGGCCTTGCGATAGGTTTTTTCACTTCCCAACGCTATTATTAAATCTCGATGAATTGAGGCTCTTTTTTTATAGGACGAGTCCAATCTAATTGCTTCTGCGTAGTGATCCATTGCATCCGACCACCATTCTTTTTGAAAGTACAAATCGCCCAGCAGAAAAACGATATATGCGTTTTGGGTCTGTTCGCGACGAAGCTTTCGAAGTCCAAGTATTGCTCGTTCCTTATCGCCTTCTTTAATAACCTGCAAGGCATCTTTTACAGTTTTAATTTCAATTTCAGCTACAATCTCTTCTTTTGACAAGTCCGTATCCTCAGCCTGCTGTGATTCAGAACTAATTAAGTTTTTTTTATTATCGGAAAAGTCCGAAGAATAACCGGGTTGTTTTTTATCGGATTTTTCCTTCTGTAAGTTCACAGGGTTGTGTTCAACAGAGTTGGTTTCTGATGATGAGCTTCGAAAGAAATTTACCAATAATACGGTTGCAACAGTCGTTAACAAAAAAACGGCAACCGTTTTGTTCTTCTTATAAGACTTCGTTTTATTAGCTGAGGCTTTATCTTTTTGTTCATTCCCAATATTGGGGAGCACTGAGGGCAGACTATTTGCCTGTTTTTGCGAGTCAGCAGATAATCTATTGTCATTAAAAATGGATTGGGTTCCGATAGGAAGGGTTTTTCCTTGAGGATCCAAAACACTATCGCGTTCTGAAGATGCAATTATTCCTTCGGGGGTAGTTTCAATCGCAAGACTGAATTCTTCTGCTGTCTTAAATCTGTCATTTGGATCTTTTGACAACCCCTTTGCAACAACAGCTTCCAACTCAGAAGAAAACACACCTAATCCGGCTACTTCGTGGAGTTTGGGAGGAGCTTCGTCTCTGTGCATTCGCAACATCTCAACAAAATCGTCGTGAACAAAGGGTTTTCTGCCGGTAAGCAACTCAAACAGAATTACTGAAATCGAATACAAATCTGTCTTATGATCAACGGCAATACCCCTGGATTGTTCAGGAGACATATAACTCGGTGTTCCGGCAACAATGGAAGGTGCTGCCCCGCTCTGAGTTGTACCTGCCATATCTGTCAATTTTGCCAAACCAAAGTCAAAAATACGTATTGTCTCCCCTACTCCTACAGCATCGTGTACCATGATATTTTCGGGTTTGATATCACGATGAATTACCCCCTGAGAGTGTGCATGAGCAATCCCTGCTAAGATTTGCTTAACAATTCTTAATGCTCGATTGAGGGATATCAACTCGGACGCCAGAAGCGATTTGAGGGTTTGTCCTTCGATAAAATCCATTACAATGTAGGGAGCACGATCCAAACCAAAATCAATAACCGAAACACAATAGGGATGAGATAGTTTGCTCATGGCTTTGGCCTCAGCCTCAAACCTCTCCTTAAACTTTGGATACTGAAGAATAACCTCGTGTAGGAACTTTATTGCTACAGGACGCTCCAATTCAAGTCGTTCCCCTCTATATACTACCGCCATTCCTCCTGAAGCCAATCGCTCTATAATTCGATACCTTTCATTAAGTATCGTTCCTATTCTTGGGTCTTCCGCAGCAAAATCCATTTTTCACCGGTTGATTTTTGGAGTCTTGTTGTCAAACATTACAACAGACACACAAGCCGGTTTATCTTATTTCACGTACAGAAGGATCCTTCAAGCTGATGCTTTGCTTTGCTGAACTGTTTTATTTAAGAACAAAAGCAACTTTAGCAAATCACAAGGGAAACAGAACCTAACTCAAGTATAAAAATAATAAATAAATAGCAGTAGAGGTATTCACAACAGGCATGCAACTTGTTAATGTCCGGTCGAATAAATCGGTTTGTAAAAAACCGAAACAAAGGAAGGCGATTAGTATGCTCCAAAGTCTGCTCTATCCGAAATCCGTTGCGGTGGTCGGAGCTTCAAAGACCAAAGGCAAAGTCGGACATGAAATATTGTTCAATCTGCTTAATGATGGATTCAAAGGTGCTATTGTTCCCGTAAATCCCGGTGCTGATGAAATTCTAGGTCTAAAATGCTACCCGACCCTGTCTGCATATCCCGAAAATGTTGATTTGGCGATTATTGTGGTTCCTAAAGCGGTTGTACTTGATACGGTAAAAAGCGCTCTGTCGGCCGGTGCCGGAGCTATCACAGTAATAACAGCCGGATTTAAGGAGGTTGATTTAGAAGGCGCCGAAATGGAAAAAGAATTGCTGAGAATGTGCAAAGAACGCGGAGTTCGTCTTCTTGGCCCCAATTGCCTAGGTTCCATCAACTCTCATGCTGATCTCAATGCTTCTTTTGCTAAGCATATGCCCAAAAAAGGCGGTATTTCAGTTCTTTCTCAATCCGGTGCTTTGTGTACAGCAATTTTAGATTGGGCAGCTGCCCGAAAATTGGGAATGGCAAAAATTGTCAGCATGGGTAACAAAGCTGATCTTACTGAAAATGATTTTATCTCATCGTTTGCCAAAGACCCTGATACAAAAGTTATTGTCGGATATTTAGAGAGCATTGATGACGGAAACGCATTTATGAAAGTTGCCGAAGAAGCGTCAATGCAAAAACCGATTGTTATTTTTAAATCAGGTGTTACTTCAGCAGGCGGTAAGGCAGCTTCTTCTCATACCGGAAGTTTGGCAGGAGCCGATATTGCTTATGGAGCAGCATTTAGAAGATCAGGTGTTGTGCGTGCCGACACGTTTGAGTCCATGTTCGATTATGCTATGGCCTTTGCCATGCAACCTTTGCCCAAAGGCGACAGTGTAGCCATTATTACCAACGCCGGAGGCCCAGGTATTATGGCGGCTGATGCTGTGGAACTGGCCGGAATGAGGGTTTCTCCTCTATCACAATCTCATGCAAGTGCACTGAGAGCCAAACTTCCCAAAGCTGCCAGCGTATCTAATCCTATCGATGTTTTGGGTGATGCAGACCCCCACAGATATGTTGAGGCTGTGAAGACAGCAGAAGCGGATGATACGATCCACGCTATTATTGTTATTCTTACACCGCAGGCAATGACAGATCCTATGGAAACAGCCAAGCAGGTTGCCCAATGTGCAGACGGCAGCAAACCTCTACTTGTTTCATTTATGGGCGGTCTGGATGTTCAGGAAGGCAGGGAGATTCTAATCGAAAACAGTATTCCTGACTATCCGTCACCGGAACGTGCGGTATCAGCTCTAAAAGCAATGTGGGACTACGCTTCCTGGTTAAAACGACCGCCGAGAATTGTAACCCGATTTCCGGTCAACCGAAGACGAGTCAAACGAATAATCAGTCGTCACCAAAAAATTCGCCAATATCAACTTGGAGAAGCAGCAGCAAAAGGTATTCTGGCCGCGTACGATTTTAATGTTCCCGCCGGAGCCCTCGTTTCAACAGCAGAAGAGGCTCTCACTGCCGCAAGCCAGATTGGTTTTCCAATTGCAATGAAAATCGCGTCTCCCGACATCATTCACAAATCGGATGCCGGCGGCGTAAAACTAAATTTGGGAACACCTGAAGCAGTTGTTGATGCATTTGATCTGATGATGTTGCGAATAAGACAGCGACGTCCTCAGGCTCGCATAGAAGGTGTTTACATGGAGCATATGTGTAAACGCGGAAGAGAAGTAATTATCGGTATGACACGAGATCCCCAATTCGGCCCGATGCTGATGTTCGGCTTGGGCGGCATCTTCGTCGAAGTAATGAAAGATGTTACCTTTAACATTGCTCCAATTACACAGGAAGAAGCAATGCAAATGCTTGAGAGCACCAAATCCTTTGCCTTGCTAAAAGGCGTACGAGGAATGAATCAAGTCGATCTTCCGGCTATCGCTACGGCACTGCAACGCATCAGCCAATTGGTTACAGAGTTTCCCGAAATAATGGAACTCGATATCAATCCGTTTATTGTGGGAGAAGTCGGACATGGCTCCATTGCCGCAGATGCGCGCATTACTATTCGAAAGTTAGAGGACTGATATGCCTAATCGTGAAACCATTACAGATTCTTGGAAAAAGGATTATTCCGATCTAATAACCACACCGGCTGAAGCAGCAGCACGTATTAAACCTGGGCAAAGAGTCTTTGTGGGAACGGGTTGCGCCAAACCGGACTCCGTGGTCAATGCTTTGGTGGAGCGAAGCGCCACGCTTGTTGATACAGAGATTGTACATCTTCTAACCCTGGGAGATGCTCCGTACGCTGATCGCCGATTGGTCAGACATTTTAGAGTTAACAGTTTTTTTATTTCCAAAAATGTACGAGATGTAATCCAGGACGGACTTGGAGATTACACTCCAATTTTTCTATCAGATATTCCCCGATTGTTTACATCCGGCCAGCTTCCTTTGGACGTGGCATTGATTCAAATTACTCCGCCTGACGAGCGCGGCATGTGCAGCTTGGGAATTTCCGTTGATATAGTGAAAAGCGCTGCTGAAAATGCCGGGTTAGTAATAGCAGAAGTTAATCCGAACATGCCTAGAACCTTGGGCAACTCCTTTATCAGCATACACGATATTGATATTTTAGTTCCCACAGAGACTCCAATAACAGAGGTTGAACTTGAAAAACCGACAGAGGAAAACAAGAAAATCGGAGAATATATTGCTGCACTCATTGAAGACGGAGCAACTGTTGAATTTGGAATAGGTGCAATTCCGCAGTCTGTTATACCTCATTTAACTCACAAGAAGGATCTTGGAATTCATACAGAGATGTTTAATGACTCTATTATCGAACTTGTGGAATCAGGTGCGGTAACAGGCAATAGAAAGACAATGGATAAAGGAAAAATTGTCGCCAGTTTCTGTATGGGAACCCGCAAATTGTATGACTATGTCGACAATAATCCGCTCTTTGCCTTTTATCCAACTGAACATGTCAATGATCCTTTTGTAATCGGCAGTCAGCATAAACAGGTAGCAATAAATGTCGCCTTAGAGATCGATTTGACAGGGCAAGTTTGTGCCGACTCTCTTGGTGCGAATTTCTATTCCGGAATAGGCGGCCAAGTTGATTTCAATAGAGGCGCAGCCAGAAGCACCGGAGGAAAAGCGATAATCGCCCTGCCCTCTACTGCTAAAGACGGTACAGTTTCTCGTATTCAAACTTTTTTAACCAAGGGTGCCGGTGTTGTAACCACCAGAGGTGATGTCCATTATGTTGTTACAGAATACGGCGTGGCTTACCTACACGGAAAAAGCGTACAAGAAAGAGCCATAGCGCTCATTTCTATAGCTCATCCTAAATTTCGCGCAGAGCTTACCAGGGCAGCTGTCGAAGCAAAGTATTTAAGACCTGAGTATGCTGAGATTGAAGGTAAAATCATAGTGGGACCTCCCGAATTCAGCACTCACTTTTTGCTGAAAGACGGTACAATGCTCAACTTTAGGCCGATGCATCCGACAGATGAACCGAGGCTTACAGAACTGTTCCACGCGCTGTCCAAAGAAACAATTTACTATCGATTTATGTCTCAGGTAAAATTTGTCCAACGCAAGGTTATCCAGAATTTCGTTTTTATCAACCACAGAACAGATATAGCAATAGTTGCCACAGTGCCCGAAGCTCACGGTGAAGGAATTATTGCAATCGGTAGATACTACTTGGACGAAAAGACCAATATGGCTGAAATAGCGTTTGTGGTGAGAGATGAATGGCAAAACAAAGGAATAGGTACGGCTCTATTCAAGCACCTAACTCTAATCGCTAAAAGAAACGGAATTAGCGGATTTACTGCTGAGGTACTCAAGAACAATCGCGCTATGTTGAGAGTTATCAACAAAAGTGACATGGATGTAACCAGTGTTCCGAGCAATGATGTATACAGCTTTCGCATAAAATTTGACTAAAGGCAGGACCACGTGGACAAAAAGGCGGCTTTCATACACAGTCCGTTACTTGATGACGGAGGATATCCAGAAGAGTGTCCATTTAACAGCAAACGAGCGGGCAAACTGTTTTCTACCGTAGACTCTCTAGGAATGCTTGATCTCCCAAATACCTTTCTAGCAGAACCTAGTGTTATTAGTCAGGAGCTGCTCGAACGTTTTCACACTCTCGATTATCTGGAATCTCTAAAACGCGCAGGCAAAGGTATTCATGATCTTGAAGCACTAAAAAAGGGACTGGGAACCCCCGACTGCCCGCTATTTAAAGACATGTTCGAATTTTCCTCTTTAGCGGCAGGGGGAACAGTTACAGCGGCAAAGCTTATTTTAGAAGGGAAAGCCGATATCGCCTTCAATCCGTCAGGCGGCTTTCACCACGCCTTTGCCGATGCTGCATCAGGATTCTGCTATATCAATGATATCGTAATGGGTGCAATAACCTTAGCCGACGCCGGGAAACGTGTAATGGTCATCGATTTGGATGTTCATCACGGAGACGGCACTCAAAAAGCCTTTTATGAAAACTCGCAGATAGTCACAGTTTCAATGCACGAAAGCGGAAAAACACTGTTTCCCGGAACAGGTTTTGTCGAAGAAATTGGCGAAGGTGAAGGCAAAGGATATAACATTAACCTGCCGCTTCCTGTCGGAACTTACGATGCGATTTACTATCAAGCATTCAAAGAAATCTTGCTTCCGCTAATTGAAGCAACCTCGCCGGATGTCTTGCTTCTGGCACTGGGTATGGATTCTCTGGCAGGAGACCCTCTTGCTCATTTAAACCTAACCAACAATGTTTTTGCCGACATTATCGCAGATATAATAGAACTAAATAAGCCGATAGTCGCAACGGGAGGCGGAGGCTACAACATTGTAAACACTGTAAGAGCCTGGTCTCTAATCTGGAGTATTTTCGCCAACGGAAGAGACGATTCCATAGCCGCATTCGGAATGGGCGGTGTAATGCTTGAAAACACTTCGTGGTCAGGAGGACTAAGAGACCGAGTTTTACTGTCTCATGGCGGTTATCGCGATACAGTTGATAAAGAAATCAAAGAAGTATGCGATAAAATTAAGACCCTCATCTTTCCGATTCACGGACTTTAGAGTTTTCTTCTTTTCTTCAATAAATATTTTGTAATATTTTTCGAATTCAACCCAAAATTTTTTTCTTGATACACTTTACATTATGTAAAGCAGATTTTTATGCTTTTTACAGAGAAAAGGAGTTGTGTTAAAAATGGGAAATTTATTAAAGGTACTAGTTCTACTAACAATGTTATGTTCTTGTTCAAATTCTGAAACCGGTGAAGAAGAACAAGACAGTCCGGACACTTCCTTCAGTGATGCTGATGCTGATGCCGATGCTGATAGCGATACAGACGCTGATGCGGACACCGATGCTGATGCAGATACGGATACAGATGCTGATGCAGATGCTGATGCTGATGCTGACACCGACACCGATTCAGATACGGATGCCGATGCCGATGCTGATGCAGATGCGGACACCGACACCGATGCGGACACAGACACCGATACGGACACAGACGCCGATACGGACACCGACACCGATGCGGACACCGACGCCGATACGGACACCGACACCGACGCCGACACCGATACGGACACCGACACAGACACAGACACAGATACCGACACAGATACCGACACTGACACCGACACTGATACAGACACAGACACCGACACTGATACGGATACAGACACCGATACAGACACGGACACCGATGCAGATACAGACCCTGAAGAAAAAGTTCTGCTTGCGGGAGACAACGTTGATGCCAATGGTCCTTTAGAAACAGTCGTTGAAGAAAATATTGGTTTCAGCGGAGGCGGCCATATTCTCGTTAGACCTAGAGATCTAACCAACGAGCCGAACACCAAGCATCCGGTTGTAATTTGGGGTCCCGGCGGCGGCACTCCGCCTGGAGACTATTTAATGCTTTTAACCCGTATTGCCTCGCAAGGTTTTGTTACCGTAGGAATTAGAGAATCCAGCGGCGGAAGCGAACTGATGTCAGCAGCTATTGACTGGCTCGAAGAACAAAACAGCAATTCCAATAGCCCTATGTATCAAAAATTAATTCTGCATCGTGTAGGAGTGTTCGGCCATTCTATGGGAGGTCTTTCTTCTGAACAAACAGCTCTCGTAGATAGTCGCGTAACCACAGCTCTTATGGATAATAGCGGATCATTTAGCCATGATCAATTGGTCAATATGAGAGTTCCTGTAGGTATTATCTACGGAGAAGACGGTATGGAAAGACCGAATGCAGAAGGTGACTACAATAATCCGGGAAACAAAGGTCCGGTTTGGTTGGGTATGATGGCAGGAGGAGGACACGGCTCCGGACCGTGGGACGGTGCAGGTGCAAATATATCATGGATGCGTTGGCACATCGGCGGTGAATCTTTCCGTAAAGATGAGTTCATCGGTCAGGGCGGCAGATACAACAATACCGGTATCTGGACAACTCAGTTTAAAAACTGGGATAATTGGAAGAACTGGAACGAATAGTTTTAGATACTCCTTCCTCTTCCGGCATTCGAAAATACTTCAATATAAACTGTAATAGTCTCCGTGCCGTTGATCTCCGTAAGTCTGTAACCCCGAAGGGGTTTCCCATACCAGCCCAGTGCATCGCACTGGGGTTTGGTGATTATAAAATAGTACAAGCCCTGTAAAGGGCGTTCCATATGGGCCGCACTTACAGTGCTTATGTTCTTTCTATTTATCAATTCCCGGCGCAATGCGCCGGGCTAGTATGGAACCGCCCCTTTGGGGCTCAAGAGCCGTTTTTAATTAATACAACCTCAATTTGGAAGTTTCACAAATAAATATGTACTTTTCCATGAAACAAACAGATCTACGATCTTCCCTCTTGAAAAGCTGCCCTCTT